>CAYOGU010000450.1:0-2233 GCA_964403345.1 uncultured Syntrophus sp.
GCCTGACCAGCCAAGGGGGGTGGGAGTGGAGGACGGCGATCGCTTCTTCCGGGTCCTTGGCGATATCCGGCCAGGCGAGGTCCTTACCCTTTCGGACGGCGTTTCGCAGGATGGCGTTCACGAGTCCCACGGCGGCCGGCGAGACGAGCCGGGCGATCCCCACGGCCTCGTTCACCGCGGCGAAGGGGGGGATCCGATCCGTGTACCGGAGTTGGTAGAGGCCCGTCCTCAGGATATTCCGGACAGCGGGCTCCAGAGTGCCGGCATCCCCCCGGTAGAGCTCGGCGATCACCCAGTCCAGGGAACCCCGCATCCGGAGCGTTCCATAGACCAGTTCGGTGAGCAGCGCCCGGTCATGGGGATTCGTGATGGCCCCTTTGGAAAGGGTCGCATCCAAGAGGGGTTCCGCATAGGCCCCTCCCCGGTCGATCCGCGTCAGGACCTCGACGGCGAGGAATCGGGGAGAGGGTTTCATAGGCCCTGGCCGAGGATCGTTCCCGGCGAGATCGGAAACCCGCGCAGAAAGTCCCGCATGTCCATCCTTTTTTTCCCCTCCAGTTGCACCTCCCGGGGCAGGACGATCCCGTCTCCCGAGGCCACCCGGATCTCGCCGTTCTCAACCGCTGCTACGGTTCCCGGCGGGGCGGGGACGGCGGCCGTCAGGGTCTGGGCCCTGTAGATCTTCACCTGCTTTCCCAACAGGGTGGTGTAGGCCCCGGGAGTGGGGGAGAGCCCCCGGATGAGGGAAACGATCGCCCGTCCGGGCTGTTCCCAGGCGATTCGGCCGTCCTCCCGTCCGAGCCGCGGGGCCAGGGTGGCCAGGCGATGGTCCTGCGGCTTCGGCAGGAGGGTGCCCGATTCCAGCATGGCCAGCGAGATCAGGAGGAGTTCCGCACCCAGGTTGGCGAGACGGTCATGGAGTTCTCCGAAGGTTTCCTCCTCGCCGATCGGGGTGGCCTCCTGCAGCAGGATGTCCCCGGAGTCCACCCCTTCGTCCATCCGCATGATCGTGACGCCGGTCGTGGTTTCGCCCCGGATCAGGGCCCAGTTGATCGGGGCCGCTCCGCGGTATTTCGGCAGGAGCGACGGGTGGATGTTGAGGCAGCCCCGTCCAGGGCCGTGGATGATCTCTCCGGGAAGGATCTGGCCGAAGGCCGCGACGACGACCATTTCCGGAGACAGGCTTCGGAAGGTTTCGAGAAATTCTGTGCTTCTGACCTTCTCTGGCTGGAGGACCGTGATACCGAGACTTTCGGCCAGGACCTTGACGGGCGGGGGGGTCATCACCCGTCCCCGTCCCTGAGGTCGGTCGGGCTGGGTCACCGCAGCGATGACGGGATAACCGCTTCCGACCAGGCCCTCCAGGGCCGGAAGGGCGAATTCGGGCGTGCCCATGAAGATGATGCGGGGTTTGCTCATGTCGACCTCCTACATAAAACTGACGGGATCCACGTCCACCTGGATCGATAGACCGTCGCGTTCTCCCTTCCCCAACAGCCTTTCGGCGATCTGGTGGAGGGGACGGATCTCCCTCCCCCTGAGCAGGAGTTGCCAGCGATAACGTCCCCGGATCCGGGGCAGGGGGGATTCGGCGGGACCGATGACGTCCACGGCCGAGCCGCCAACCGTCCTGGCCAGATCGCGAGCCTCCAGGCCGAACCGGGTGACGGCCCGTTTTCCTTCCTCCCTCTGCAGGCTGGAAAGGTGCAGGGCGATGAGGCGGGAGAAGGGGGGGTAGCCAAGTTGCCGGCGCAGGGGAAGTTCGTCCGCATAGAATCCGGCATAATCGTGCGCCTGGGCCCGGGTGATCGTGTAGAGGCCGGGATTGAAGGTCTGGATGAGGACCCGTCCCGGTTCTTCGCCCCGTCCGCCCCTTCCCGATACCTGGGTCAGGACCTGGAAGGTCCGTTCGGCTGCCCTGAAATCCGGAAGGTTCAGCGAGGCATCGGCGGCGATGACGCCGACCAGCGTGATATCGGGGAAATCATGCCCTTTGGTGATCATCTGGGTGCCGATGAGGATGTCGATCCGGCCGCTGTCGAGGTCCTGGAGGATCCGTTCCGTGTCCCCCCTTCGGGAGGTTGTGTCGCTGTCCATCCGGGCGATGCGGGCATCGGGGAAGCGCCGCTTTGCCTCCTCTTCGACCCGTTCCGTTCCCGCCCCGTAGCTGCGGACCCGGGTTCCCCGGCATTTTGGACAGCAGACTGCGGCCTTTGTCGTGAAGTCGCAGTGG
>CAYOGU010000451.1:0-2202 GCA_964403345.1 uncultured Syntrophus sp.
CCGGATGTACTTCGACGAGGCGCTAGTCGTCCCCGACGGCGGGCTCTCCATCCGCGAGGGGGCGATTCTCCCCTGGTCCGGCCGACACTCCCTCCACTACTTTCAGACGATTGACGCTCTGGCCGCCCATTACGGCTTCGACATCAACACCCCCTTCGAAAAACTTCCCGAACGGATCCGCAACGTCCTCCTGCGGGGATCGGGGGAAGAGACCATCCGCTTCTATGCCGACCGGGGCGGGCGGCGGTACTTCTATACCCGGCCCTTTGAGGGGGTCCTGAACCAACTCGACCGGCGCTACAAGGAGACGACGTCGCTGCACGTCCGCATGGACCTGTCGCGATACATCAACCTCCGGGAATGCCCAACCTGTCTGGGTGCCCGTCTGAAGCCGGAGGTCCTTTCCGTGACCGTGGGGGGGAAGAACATCTACGAGGTCTGCAGGCTCCCGATCCGGGAATGCCTGGCCTTCCTCACGGCGATGCCGCTGAGTTCCCAGGAGTTCCAGGTGACCGAACGGGTGATGAAGGAGATCCGCCAGAGGCTCCAGTTCCTGCTTGACGTGGGCATGGACTACCTGAGCCTGGAACGCTCATCGGGAAGCCTCTCGGGCGGGGAGGGACAGCGGATCCGCCTGGCCACCCAGATCGGTTCCGGGCTGGTCGGGGTCCTGTACGTCCTGGACGAGCCGACCGTGGGTCTGCACCAGCGGGACAACATCCGCCTCATCGCCACCCTCAAGCGCCTGCGCGACATGGGGAACACGGTTCTGGTCGTGGAGCACGACCAGGACATGATGATGGAATCCGACCAGATCGTCGACATCGGTCCCGGGGCTGGCGTGGACGGAGGAAGGGTCGTCTTTCAGGGGACCCCGGCGGAGATATGCAGCAGCGAGACTTCGCTGACCGGGGCCTACCTTTCCGGCCGCCGGTCCATCGCCGTTCCGCGGAGCAGGCGGCCACCGACGGGGCGGTTCATCGTCCTGGAAGGGGCGTACGAGCACAACCTCAAAGATGTGGACATCCGGATCCCTGTGGGGCTCTTCACGGCGGTGACCGGTGTTTCCGGGTCGGGGAAGAGCACGATGGTGATCGAGACCCTCTACAAGGCGCTCTCCCGGCGGCTCAACCAGGAGAGAGGAGGCGGCGGGAAGGTCCGCCGGATCGCGGACCTTGGAGGGGTGGAACGGATCATCCTGATGAACCAGCAGCCCATCGGGCGGACCCCCCGGTCGAATCCCGTCACCTACACGGGCATTTTTTCGCACATCCGGGACCTCTTCACGGGGCTTCCCGAATCGCGGCTCAGGGGCTATAAGCCCGGCCGGTTCAGCTTCAACGTGAAGGGGGGGCGCTGCGAGGCCTGCGAGGGGAACGGGCTGATCAAAATCGAGATGCACTTCCTTCCCGATGTCTATGTGACCTGCGATGTCTGTCACGGCCACCGTTTCAACCGGGATACCCTCGAAGTGCGCTATAAAGACAAGAACATCGCCGAGGTCCTGGACATGACTGTCGGGGAGGCCCTGACCTTCTTCGAGAACATCCCGGCGATCCGATCGAAACTGCAACTCCTCCACGATGTGGGGCTGGGCTATATCCGCCTCGGCCAGTCGGCGACGACCCTCTCCGGGGGGGAGGCGCAACGGATCAAACTATCCCGGGAGCTGGGAAAAAGGAC
The DNA here is from genome assembly GCA_964403345.1 of uncultured Syntrophus sp. Classification (GTDB taxonomy): domain Bacteria; phylum Desulfobacterota; class Syntrophia; order Syntrophales; family UBA5619; genus JAKAFS01. The sequence continues at coordinate 1,684 of CAYOGU010000451.1, forward strand.
GAACACCAACACGCTCTATGTCCTGGACGAGCCGACGATCGGCTTGCACTTCGCCGATATCGAGAAACTGCTCGATGTCCTGATGCGCCTGGTGGATATGGGGAATACGATCGTCGTCATCGAGCACAACCTCGACATGATCAAGTCTGCCGACCACATCATCGACCTGGGGCCTGAAGGGGGACCGCGCGGCGGCCGGATCATCGCTTCCGGGACGCCAGAGGAGGTGGCCCGGACCGAAGGTTCCTACACCGGCCAGTTCCTCCGCAAGGTCCTGACCCGTTGAGGCCCTGACAGGTCCGGTCCTACCCGGCCTTCTTGCCGGTTCCTCAGGGGTCCGGTGTCGGGCGGGTCCGGTCCCACGCCTCTTTCGCTTCCGCCTCGGGATCCGTGATCCTGCAGATGTTGAGACCGGGATGGCCCGAGGCCTTCCAGGCAGATTTGATCGCGAAGGACCGCCTGAGGGTTTCCTGCACCGCCTCCCGGTCGAGGGCCGCGGCATTGAGTCTCGCCCGTTGG
>CAYOGU010000452.1:0-2201 GCA_964403345.1 uncultured Syntrophus sp.
ACCTACGACGACAAGTACATGCCCGGCCGCTGCCGGAAGTTCACGCCGCCCAAGAACATCCCGGCCCCGGCCGTGGCGGCGATCAAACAAGAGGCCGTCCGGGCCTTCAAGGCCCTGGGCTTCCGCTCCTACGGCCGGATCGACGGTTTCTACCTGGCCGACGGCCGCGTCCTGATCACGGACCCCAACTCCGCCTCGGGGATGGCCCCCTCCTCCTTCTTCTTCGAGCAGGCGGCCTGCGCTGGGATGCTCCCGTCGATGATCATCAGCCGCCTCATCGAAAACGCCCTCGTCATCCACAAAGGGAAGAACGGACCGCTGTAGCGCCAAGGCCCTCCCCCGAAAAGGACATCGCCCCGGACCCCGCGCATCACGCCGATGGTCCGGGGCTCAAGTTCCCCGCCCCGGTTGCCGATAACCCCTCCAGAAGGTGCTCCTGGACCTGCAGGACCTTCTTGATGCGGGCCCTTGCCCTGTCCTTCCCGTTCAGTGGACCGGGGCCATGGATCCATTCCGCTCTCCTGGGGTTCTGAAGGGCCGATCCGCGCATCCATCGATTCGAGGTGAGGGCATGCAAAACCGAATAGGGATATACCTCTGCATACTCCTGATCGTCTTGGCAACGTCGGGTTGCGCGGCCCTCCGCGCAACGGGCAACGTTTCCCCCGAGGATCAGGAAAAATCCAAATATTCCAAAGACGAGCTCTGGGACCGGGCCAAGGCGCTGCAGAACGAAAGGGCCGCCTGTCTGAATCAACTCGGCGACCGTGAATCCGAACTCCGGAAGGTCCAGAAGGAATTGTCCGACCAGCAGGCGCATTTCGCCCGCACGGATCAGCAACTTTCCCATCTCAACAGGACCCTAGGCGATTTGAATACGAATCTGACGCGGCTTCAGGAAACCGGACCCCTGGCATCTTCCGACCTGAAACCTCAGGCCCTCAAGATCAAGGTCCTGGCCGGCGACGGCAAGATGGCCTCGGCCGACAGGATGTCGAAGAAGCTCCGCAGCATCGGTTATCGAGTCGCGAAGATCGACCGGGCCCCGCGGTCCGACTTCAAGGTGCACACGGTCTACTACGGCCCGAGACGCCAGCCGGCCGCCATGGGCCTCGTCAAGAAGCTGGGCAAGGGCGCCACCGTCAAGCCCCTCAATTGGCCGTCGGCATTCGATATCATTGTCGTCACGGGACGCCGGACCTAGAGAAACAGCATCGCCGCGCCCGGGTTACTCCGGATAGCACCGGGCTTCGATTTCCCGGCGGAATTCGCCGAGCAGGGCGGGCCGGGCCCCCTCCTCCGCATCGAAGACCAAAAGGACGACGGACAGGTCCTGAAGGGCCTCTTCCCGCCGGTCGGCAGGGTAGGTCTTGTAGATGAACTCCCGATAGACATCTCCCGGATCGCCGCCCCTGTCGGCCCCTGCGACGGTCAAGGCGTACCGGGATCCGGCCAGGATCCCTATTTGGGCCGTGAAATGGCTGCCGCGGTCCGCATCGCCGAAGGATACCCCAAAGGTGTTCCCGCTCTCGTCATATCGGAAAGCGAAGCGGGGTTTTTCCCGGTATTCCGCAGCCAGGGCGTCGATCGCAGCCCTCATCCATCCAGATTCCTCTGCCGATTCTCCGGTCCCGGCGGGGTCCTTTGGGGTCCCGTATGCGGCCAGGCGCTCGGCGGCATCGCCCAGAGCAGATTTCACGATGCGGGGCCAGTATTCGGGATCTTCCAGATTGCCAGCGGCATCATCCCGGGTTTGGTAGTCCAGGCAGTCCTGTTCGTTCTTGCAACGAAATTTCCCGGCCTTGTCCAGCAGTTCCTGCACGTCCAGCGTCCGACCGCAATAGATACAGACCCCTGTCGCCATCCTTCCCTCCCGTTCTCCGTGATGAAACGATCTTCCCCGGATCTGAGGGCGTGCCTTTCCGCCCCCAACCCTTCCTGCCGGGAGAGGATGATACCCGGACAGGGCCATGATTTCAACCTCAAAGGAACGAGGGCCCCGATTGCACGTCCGTCACCCTTCCAGATTCACCGTTTCCACCAGGACCTCGGCCGTCCCCTGTTCGTAAAACCCCAGTTTCCTGGCGGCCCCGGCGCTCAGATCGATAACGCGGCCCTCCACGAAGGGGCCGCGGTCGTTCACCCGGACGATGATGCTGCGCCGGTTGGCGAGGTTGGTCACCCGTACGAAAGTGGGTAGG
>CAYOGU010000453.1:0-2193 GCA_964403345.1 uncultured Syntrophus sp.
CAATCGACCAGGAGGACCCGGAAGGCCCCGGCCCGACCGATGGCGCCTGCCAGGTCCACGGGCTCCTCGATCGTCTCCCAGCCGGCCCCCTGCCTGGCCTCCCGATGCCTTTTCACCCGCTCGGCCGTCTCGGCGTCGATCACGGGGCAGGTCGCGATATAGGCCCGCGGGCCGGCAAGGGACTCGGCCAGCCGCTGGGCGAGGGCGCTCTTTCCGCTCCGGCCGCCGCCGGTGATGAGGTGGATCTCGGCCATGTTCAATCCTCCCGTAGCTCCTCCAGGTGGTGACGGTCGTTCAGACGCGTCAGGACCCCCCGGCCGTCCTCGACCCGAAGCTCGGTGATCGACGCCGTTCCGATGTCGAACAGAAGATAGTCCCGCGCCTCCAGTCCCAGGAAATGGCAGATGAGCAGGCGGATCACCCCGCCGTGGGTGAAGGCGACGACGGTCCCGGACCCTCCGCCGGCGATCCTCCCGGCCGCCGCGGCGATCCTTCCGCGGAAGGCCCCGATCCCTTCCCCGCCCGGGAAGGCAAAGCCCTCTTCCAGGGCCGCCCAACGGTCGACGGCGGCCCGGTCCGCAGCCGCGATCTCGTCGAAAGTCATCCCCTCCCAGCGGCCGAAATTAATCTCCCGGAGGTCCGCGTCAATCCCGCACTGCGCGCCGGCCAAGGCGAGCCCTGCTGTTTCGCGGGACCGCAGCAGCGGACTGCTGAGGCATCGGCCTTCCCCGAGGTGCGCCAGCGGCGCGGCCAGGGCTTTTGCCTGGCGGCGTCCCTCGGGGGACAGAGGGGCGTCCGTCCGGCCGATGTAACGGCCCCGGCAGCCCTCCCCGAGATCGCCGTGGCGGATGAGGATGAGTCTGAGTGCCATTCCTGGGTTTCCAAAAACAAAATCCCCGCGCCTTTCGAGCGCGGGGATGCCGTATTTCATCCTCAGCGTGATTCCGATCCGCGACCCCTCTCCACGAGGGCCAAACCAGTGCAGCAACTGCGGGCAGGTCTTCTGGCTTCCGGATCGTCCTCCGGCCACGCCTTCCCATCCTCGACGGACAGTGACTTCAAGCGGCCTTTGTCCCCGGTTACAGCGGCGGGACCGCGACGGAATCGCACCGTCTTCCCTTTCGCCTCTCACGGCGACCCGCAGGGATTTTGATCATCCATAGTACAGCGGGGCGATGCCTGTCAAGGGAAAAGTCCGGCGGCTGACCAGGACCTTTTCGGCACTAATGAGGCAGTTCCCCGTTGAAACTGACCTGGCGAAAGACGATATTCCCGTCCTTGATCGTCATTTGAGGAACCAGCAACCGATTGCCCTTCAACAGGCCGTTGTGACAGTCATAATAACAAGACTCCTGCTCGACGATTCTCAGGATGACGATGTCGGCCATCGCCCGGGGGGCCAGGGTGCCGATGACGCCCTTGAGTCCGATGCTGTCGGCCGGCCTGGTCGTACAGGCTTTCAGGACCTCTTCCAGAGGCATCCCTAGTGTACTGAGTTATAAATTCATTGGCAATGAATATTGTTTCTGTAATAGGTTGGGGGAAAAGGAGGATCGACATGAGCCGTCCCCTTGCGCCCCTTACGCTGACCGCAGAAGAAAGAGAAACCCTGCTGCGGTGAACGCGAAGACCGAAAACAGCGCAAGCCCTTGCTTGCAGGGCGAGGATCGTTCTTGCCTGCGCAGACGGCAACTCGAACGGTGACGCGGCACAGACGCTTCACATCACGCGACAGACGATTGGCAAGTGGCGGAGTCGCTTCGGTTTGAATCGTCTTGACGGTTTGCTGGATGAACCTCGACCAGGTGCCCCGAGAGGGAGCCGCGATGAGGATGTTGAGCGAGTGATCACCACGACGTTGGAATCGGCCCCGAGAGATGCGACGCACTGGAGTACCCGTTCGATGGCGGCGGCTTCCGGCCTGAGCCAGAGTGCGATCAGTCGCATTTGGCGTGCCTTTGCCTTGCAGCCCCACCGCTCCGAAACCTTCAAGCTTTCCACGGATCCGCTTTTTATTGAGAAGGTCCGGGACATCGTGGGTTTGTATCTCAGTCCGCCTGAGCGTGCTCTGGTCTTGTGCGTTGATGAGAAGTCTCAGATTCAGGCGCTGGATCGCACACAGCCCATTCTCCCGATGCGACCCGGGAAGGTTGAACGACGTACCCATGACTACAGCCGGCATGGTACGACATT
>CAYOGU010000454.1:0-2193 GCA_964403345.1 uncultured Syntrophus sp.
CAGGTAACAGGCCGGATCAGGGGCCCAGATCTCCCCCGTCACGGCCTCGGCGCGGGCGCGGAAATTTCCGCCGCAGAGATCGAGCCACCGGCAGGCCGCGCAGCGGCCCTGGACATGGGGCCTCTTGTCCTTGAGCTTCGCCAGGAGGGGTTGGCTCAAGTCCGTCCAGATTTCGCTGAAGGGACGCCTCCGGACGTTTCCCAGGGAGACCCCTCGCCAGAACTGGTCCGGGTGGACCTCGCCGTCCCAGCTGATGCATCCGATTCCACAGCCGGAACTGTTCCCTTCGTTCATCCTGAGGAGTTCCAAGACCTCCACCGCGCGTGCCGGGTTCTCCCTCAGGAGACGCAGATAGACGTAAGGACCGTCGGCGTGGTTGTCCACGGTGAGAATCTCTTTTGGCCCCCCCCGTTCGAAGAGGGACTTCGTCCGATCCATGATCGCATCGATCAACGCACGGGTCTGGGCATGGGAGAGGTCCTCCTCGATCAGTTTCGAGCCGCGCCCCGAGTAGACCAGGTGGTAGAAGCAGCAGCGGGGGATCCGTTCCGCCTCAAGCAGATCGAAGATCGCCGGGACATCGGCTGCATTCCCGCGGTGGATCGTGAAGCGGACCCCCACCTTGATCCCCATGTCCCGGCAGATGCGGATCCCGCGCATCGCCGCTGCAAAGGCCCCGGGCGTCCCCCGGAAGCGATCATGGGTGGCTTCCATCCCGTCGAGGCTGACCCCGACGTAGGAGAGACCGATTTCTCGGAAGGTCGCGGCCGCGGCCTCATCGATGAGGGTCCCGTTGGTCGAGATGACGGCTCGCATCCCCCGATCCACAGCGTACCGCGCCAATTCCGGAAGATCCGGGCGCATCAGGGGCTCGCCACCGGAGAAAAGCAGGACCGGAGACCCGAAGGCCGCCAGGTCCCCGATCATCGCCTTGGCCTCCGCCGTCGTCAATTCCCCGGTGTACGGCCGGTCCTGCGAGCCGGAGTAGCAGTGGACGCACCTCAGGTTGCACCGCCGGGTCATGTTCCAGACGACGACCGGTTTTTTGTCCTTGGAAAACTGGAGGAGGTGGGAGGGGAGTTTACCCGATCCCCGCTCGTACCGAAGGACGTCCCCCGGCTCCACGGCTCCGCAGTAGAGTTTGGAAATGCCGATCATCGTTCCCGACCCATCCGTCTTGCCCTAGATCCCGATCCCCTGCCCGTTCCCCAATCCCGCATCCCTTCCATCCGACCGGATACAGATATACGCCATCCGTCCCGGCCCTGCAACGGAATGTTGCAGGGGAAACCCGTTTCTGGCCCAAATGGATACATGACCTTGCAGGGCCCTGTCAAAGCCGGCTTGGGCACGATCCCCGAGCGGACTGGAATTGCCGGGGTGCTCCTCTTGGCGACGGGAAGAGATCAGGGAACGGCCGATTTTCGTTGTATACGCGCAGAATGCGGCTAGGGAGCCTCCTGGAAATGGGCCGCAATGGCCTCAACGAGGTCCGGGACCGTGTAGCGCTCCTGGAGGATATCCACGGAAAGACCCGCCTTTCTGGCCGCCCGGGCGGTCACCGGTCCGATACAGGCGATCCGGACCCTTTCCGGCGGCCGGAAGTCGGGTCCCATGATTTCCAGGAAGCACCTCACCGTCGAGGGGCTCGTGAAGGTGATCACATCCACCTTTCCCGCCGCCAGGAGCGGCTCCAGCTCGGACGGCTGCCGGTCCGAACGGACGGTCCGGTATGCCGCCGCGCAATCGACCCGGGCGCCGAGGTCTCGAAGGCCTTCGGGGATCACATCGCGGGCCTCCTGGGCCCTGGGAATCAGGACCCGCCTTCCCTTGAGATCTTTCCCTGCAAAGGCCCGGACCACCCCCTCGGAGACGAACGCCTCGGGGACGAGGTCCACTCGAAGGGAACGGGACTCCAGGGCCGCCGCGGTCGCAGGGCCGATCGTGGCGATTCCGATCCCCTTGAGATCCCGGATGTCGCGCCCAAGCGTCTTCAGGCGACTGAAGAAGAAGGCGACCCCGTTGGCGCTCGTGAAGACGATCCAGTGGTAGTCCTCCAGGGCGTTGATCGCCCGGTCCAAAGGCTCCCAGCTCTCGGGCGGCTCGATGCGGATGACGGGGAAGGCGATCACCCGCGCCCCCTTCGCACCGAGGAGCTCCGCCAGCTCTTCCGTCCGGGCCTCTGGCCGGGTG
>CAYOGU010000455.1:0-2184 GCA_964403345.1 uncultured Syntrophus sp.
AAGGGCGCTGCGGTGATCGCCATCGTGAATCGGCGTCAGTCCGACATCACGGCGAAGGCCGACGGGGTCTTCTACACCTCCGACGGGAGGGACATCGAGATGGCCGTTGCCTCGACCAAGGCCTTCTATTCCCAGATCGTTGCCGGCCACATCCTGGCCCTGGACCTGGCCGGGATCCTCGGCAGCCTTTCCGCGGATCGGATCGCGGCGGAACTCAGATGCCTCGAGCAGACGCCGGAGATGATGCGAAGGATCCTCGCCCGCGGGGACGAGATCCGCGATGCGGTGGAGAGGCTGGCCAAACAGAAACGCTACTGGGCTGTCGTTGGAAGCGGGCCGAACAAGGTGGCAGCCGATGAGATTCGGATCAAGCTGAGCGAACTCTGCTACAAGACGATCTCGTCGGACGTTATCGAGAACAAGAAACATATCGACCTTTCCGCCGAACCCCTGATCCTGGTCTGTGCCGCGGGAAACCCAGAGGCCGTGACCGCCGACGTGGTCAAGGACGTGGCCATCTTCAAGGCTCACAAATCCACCGTGGTCGTCTTCGCCGAGGAAGGCGAGACCCGCTTCGATTCCGTCGCCGACGCGGTCATCCCCATCCCGACCGCGCCGACGCCGATTCCGGTGATCCTGAACACCGTGGCGGGCCATCTCTTCGGCTATTATGCCGCCTGCAGCATCGACGAGGAGGCGATGTTCCTGCGTGAATTCAAGGGCCGACTGAACCTGTTCATGGTGGAGCAGGCCAAGCGGAACATGACCCTCTACGAGAGCATTGCCGACGCTCATCTGCACCATCTCGTGAATGACTTTACGCAGCGCTTCAATCGGCGCAGGGGCCGTGGCGACTTCAACCTGACGGGAATCCGGACGATCTCGGACTTGGTCCTCCTGCTGAAATATGCGGCAGGAAAACTTCCCCTGGATGATCTCCGGCACGATTTCCCATCGACGGGGGATGGCGGCTCGCCGATCGACCTTCTGGACGTCACGCTCGGTCATGCCGTGGACGAGCTCTCCCGCCCCATCGACGCGATCCGCCACCAGGCCAAGACGGTGACGGTGGGGACCAGTCGGAAGGCGACGCCGCTTAGGGGGATCCTCTTTGACCTGCTTGGGCAACTGATGCTTTCGCACAAGTCCCTGTTGAGTACCAACGTTCTGGCCGTCAGCCGGATCCAGCGGGCCCTGTCCGCCGTCAGGGGTTATACCCTCTATGCCGTCAATCATCTGGACGCCGATGGAAAGCCGGGGGACGAGGCCACCATCGCCATCATCGGCCGCGGCGGCGTCTCCCTAGGGATGAGGTCCCGCGCCGAGACGTCGAAGCGCCTGATGGGGACCAAGAAGGGGATCGTGGCCTCCGGCCAGATCTACGTGGGCCAGGGCCGTTCCGACGGCGCCCCCATCGTCATCCTCCCCGTCCTGGACGAGGAGGATCGGGTCCGGCATCTGCTTTTGATCCACGTGGACTTTAACGAGGCGCTCTCCGTTTCCGATCGGAAGGAAATCCTGGGCGAAAGGCTCAGCCCGATCCGCGATCTCGTCCATGAGTATAATCTGCCCTGGGATGAAGCGATCCTGGCAGAGATCCCACTCGCGGTCCTGCTCGGCGAACCGGTCGAGATGATCGCCGCGCAGATCCGGAAGATCATGGTCCGCGACGCGGGCCAATAATCGTCCGGTCCCCGAGCCGGTCCGGGCTGAGGGATGGATTGGGGGCGCTTTCCTGGGAGGATCTTCAGAACGGCCCGGATTCATCGGCAGGGGACATAAGGAGTCAGGATGAAGACTAAATTCATTTTTGTGACAGGCGGCGTGCTCTCGTCGCTCGGCAAGGGCTTGGCGGCCGCCTCCATCGCCGCCGTTCTCGAATGCCGGGGGCTCCGGGTCACCAACCAGAAGCTCGATCCTTACATCAACGTCGATCCGGGAACGATGAGCCCTTTCCAGCACGGCGAGGTCTTTGTGACCGACGACGGCGCGGAGACGGATCTGGACCTGGGCCACTATGAGCGGTTTACCGGAACGCGGATGGGGAAGGGGAACAACCTCACCACGGGTCAGGTCTATTTCTCGGTCATCAACAAGGAACGCCGGGGGGACTACCTGGGAAAGACCGTCCAGGTGATTCCACATATCACCAATGAAATCAAGGACTTCATACGACATAACGCG
>CAYOGU010000456.1:0-2183 GCA_964403345.1 uncultured Syntrophus sp.
ATTCCTCGCCCTGGCGCGGTCGCGGCAGAGCAACGAGGGCGACGCGGCCGAGGCGGTCACGCTGACCCCCGAGGAGCGGTCGACCTACCTCAAGGCGGTCTACGCCAAGGAGACCTTCCCAAAACCGCGCAATGTCCTGGGCATGGTGCGGACGCTGCCCGATCCGGAGATGGAGAAGCTGATCCTCGCCCACACCACGATCGGCGACGAGCAGTTCCAGGACCTGGCTCGGGAACGCGCCGCCGCCGTGACCACCTATCTGGTCGAGAAGGGCCAGGTGCCGCCCGAACGGATCTTCCAGAAGAAGGACAACCTTTTCAAACCTCCCGAGAAGAACGAGACTCCCCAGAGCCGCGTCGAGCTCAGCGCCATCGTCCCGTAAAGTCCGTCAGATCCTTTCCTTGACCACATGCAGGCGGATCGTGGAGCCGGTAACCCGGCTCCGGCCGGTATAGAGGAACGCCACGATCCAGAGAACCTCTAGGCAGAGAAGGACCGCAGGATCCCATAGGGCGAGGAAGCCCGTCGCCAGGTCCGGCTTCGCATCCCCGGTGTGTGGGAAGAGAATCATGATCAGGAAGGCATAGGGAATGGAAAGCAGGGACATGACCTGGTAGGCCGACATCCTGCCGCCCCCCCGGAAATCGGCCCGGAGGAACTCTGAGAGGACACGCCAGACCTGGGTGACGACGAGAGTTCCGCAGAAGGCGGCGCGATGGAATCCTTCGAGAAAGGCGTAACATCCGGCCAATCCGGTGGCCGCGAGCAGGACAGCCGTCACCGCCTGAATCGGAAACACCTTTCTGCCGTCAAGGTGATGGGCGTAAGCGATCTTCTTGGTCTGGCCGGTAAAGACAAAGACCCATCCGCTGAAAATTCGTCTGACAAGAGGTGGGCAGGCTGACAGGGGTTTGCCGTAGCAGCATCCAAAGCTGATGCAGGCGAGCCTGCCGGTCCCCTCGCCGAAGGCAAAGGCGATCGAGAGGGCCGCCAGGAGGCCCATTACGGAAGCATCGAACCCCATCTGTTTCCCAAAAACATCCTGGAGGTACTGGAACGTCCAGGGCGCGGCCAGAAGTCCTATGAAAGAGGCGCCGCCCACCGTGAAGGTGTTGGCCTTGCCCTCGACCCACAGGGCAATCAGCCCCGAGGCAGGCATGCAGATCACCAGAACAGCCGCCAAGAGGATCAGGATCGCGGAGGCCGGAACTGAGATGGAGCCGCACAGAATGAAGAAGACGCCGGCGGCCAGGAAATAGGCGGTCGCGTTGAAGAGACCGTAATAGGTCATGTTCAGGCCCTTCCAGGAACCGTCGGACCCCTTTTCGCCCAAGACGCAACCGATCACCTGCCATTTCTCTTTCGGCAGGACCTTGAATCCCCAGGAAAAGAGAACCGCAAGGACGACACCCAGGCTAAGAATGAAAATCTCAGGCAGCATGATCTTCCGACACCTTGTAAGGAGGAATACACCGGCCTCCGTGATTTTGATGAATCTCCATTTTTGCCTTGCAGGACATGCAGAGACGGCTCATGGGCGCAAGGAGAAGCCGTTTCGTGGTTATGGCATCGCCGCATCGAACACAAAGGCCGAACTGACCAAGATCAATGCGCAGGACCGTCTCTTGGATTTCCCGGATTTGTTTGCATTCCCTCTCGCGTATCGCCAGTTCCACTGCCCTGTCGTGCTCTACAGCCGCCTGGTCAATAACATCCGCCAGGTTACCCGCTTCGCCCTTGATCCGGCCAGCCGTCCGGTCCGCCGCGATCAGCAGATGCTCCATCTGGAGGAGGAGCTGCCTCCTGATGTTTTCCATCAACTTTCGTTGGATCATCTTGTCCCCCTTTCCCATTATTCGGTCAATTGGTCTAACCACTCCGGTTCATGCTGGCAATCAGGGATCGAACCTTGACATCCGACTCCACGAGAGGTTGACCGAATCCCCTGCTGAAGACGCTCTGCACCCCGGGGTAGGCCATGTTGGCCGCAATGTCCTCGGCGAAACGGATCCGCGACTTCTGAAAGACGAGGACAACGGTGCTGCTTCCAGGCCTGAAAAGGCTCTTCGGCATCCCCCGCTTGAGAAACAGTCCCACGCCGACCGGCGAGGGGTTGTTGTACTTCCTGTCGCTGTAGCACTGAACAATGTCGCCGATCATGAGGGCCACGACCTCGATCATGG
>CAYOGU010000457.1:0-2182 GCA_964403345.1 uncultured Syntrophus sp.
TCAGGCGAAACCAACTTAAGTTTGAAGAGTGTCCGGTCAATTAGGGGCAACTCCATAAATATCATTGACAAACATACCTTAAGGTTTGAGTATTATAACTTCACATGACGGCCATTCCACTGCCCTTCATGGCGTCAGGGGCGCTTGGTCGTTATGCCATAAAGGATAGACACTATTAGAAAACAGCAACGGGTTCTTATTTTCATTCTTGGCACCTTCTTAGCGTTGCCCGTCTTTGATATCTTTGCCGGGGTACCCTTACTGAAGAGAAGGCATTAGATGTATTGGTAAAGCAAATAGGAAAAGACAAACTTTATGACAGTTGGACGACGTTATCTTGTCTTTCCTTTTCGATTGGTGAGAGGACAAAAGAGTATACGGAGTGTGGGGCCAAGCTGTTTATCTGAAAAACTTAATCTCTTCCCGGACAGTCAGTCTCTCTTCGGTGGCGATGTTTAAGCCGCCTGTTTGGTCGTTACCTGCTCTTTGATAACCTTGCCAGCCTCAATGGTTTCAATGGGTCTCCTGCCCATGTTGCGGTAACCGCGATGCGGCCTTTCATAGTTGTAATACTGCAGCCACTGATCCAGGGCCTTCTGAAGCTTCTCCACGGAAGGATAGAACTCTTTCCGGAAAGCCTCCCGGAAGAACTCGTCCAGCACGGTCCGGTTGAAACGTTCGACGAAGCCGTTGGTCCTGGGCCTGGCCACCTTGGTCCGCCGATGCTCGATGTCATAGAGCTCCAGGAAGATCTGATAGGGATGAACCATCGGCCGTCCGCAGTACTCCCGGCCATTGTCCGTCAGGACGTGCTCGATCTTCAGCCCCTGGGCCTCGTAAAAGGGCAGTACCCGGTCGTAAAGCACGTCCACCGCCGTCTCCGGCAGCTTCGAGGTATAGAGCTTGCCGAAGGCAAAGGAACCGAAGGTGTCCACCACCGCCTGCAGGTAAACCCGGCCGATGCCTTTCAAGGAGCCCACCATGAAGGTGTCCTGGCAAAGCAGGTAGCCCGGATAGGGGCTCTCCACATGGCGCTCTCGGAAGCAGGGGTTGGCCTTCTCCAGAAGACGGATCTGCTCCTCCGTCAGCTCTACATCCCCCTTCTCCTCTTCCATGCGGAGCAGGCGCTTGTACCGGGTCTCCATCGATTCCTTGATCCAGAGGTTCCTCACCGTGCTTGGCGATACGCTCACGTTCTCCAGACGAAGCTGGTCGGAGACCTTCATCGGACCCCAGGAGGGATGCTTCAGGGAAAGAGCGATCACCTTCTCCCGAAACTCGGGCGGTGTCTCAGTGGGAAAACTCTTCGGGATCGGCGGCCGATCCATCAGCCCGTCGAATCCCCGCTCCTGGAACGCCCGCTTGTACTCGTAAAACTGGCTCCGACAGACTCCGTGATGCCGGCAGGCCTCCGATACGTTCCGAATCCGCTCTGCTAATTGTAGCAATGTCAAACGCTTTTGTGCTATCTTCTTTGCGGCGGTCATGTCTTCCTCCTTCAGTCAAGTGTTTTGGGCAAAAACATCTTAACCGAAGAGAAGACTGACTGCCATCTTTACACTGCCTAACTGTAGGGCGAGACCTTAATTTCTACACCCTCGCCATGTTAGTCACTCGGACCACAGCTGCGTATGCCGATGTGAGGCCGGGCCGGTTTTGGCCCAGAGATAGCACGCCCAAACGGAAGGAGATGTTCCCATGAACACAAACCGAACCCGATCCTCTGTAACGGTGATTCTGGCTGTCGTTGTCTTGGCCGTGACAGTGGGCTGCGCGGGTCTCCAGGGACCGGCCCGGTCGTCGGCCCCTTTCGATATCCGCAACGGCCGCGTGGTGGGGTACCTCCCGGCCGAGGCGCTTCCCGACAGTCTGGCCCTCCTCCCGCCTCCCCCGGCCCCGGACTCCGCCGCCTTCGTCCATGACGAGGAGACCTCCCGGGCCGGCCGCACCCTCCAGGGAACGGTCCGATGGGCCTTGGCCGCCCGGGACGCCGATCTGCAGTCCCCGGAGGCGCCGGGAGTCTTCTCCTGTTCCCTGGGCGTCCCGATCACCGAAACGGCGACCCCGCACCTCTTCCGGCTCCTGTGGCGGGGCTTGGCTGACGCGGTCCTGTCCACCCACGGCGCGAAGAACCATTACCGCCGCAGCCGTCCCTTTGTCGTCAACGAGACCCCCATCTGCA
>CAYOGU010000458.1:0-2173 GCA_964403345.1 uncultured Syntrophus sp.
GGTGCGGTTCCGTCTTCCGGCAGAACTCCTGGATCGTCCGGAGGTTTTCGGTCCTGAGCTTGGTGTTGACGTAGATAAAGGTTTCGAGGGGCGTCTTGCCCTTGAGTTCCGGGATCTGCGCCTCGAATTCCGGCATCTTCTGAGAGAGGAAGGTGTCGGTGAGGGACATTTTGTCGCTCCGGAATTTCCGGTTCATGACGAGGGCGGGGATGCCGCTTACGGTTTCGTTGCCGGCGGGATCGCGGGCCATGATCCGGATCCGGGATGAGGACTGGGTCGCATCCATGGGCAGGGCGAAGTAGACGACGTAACCGGGTTGGCCGGTCAGGGCGATCGGATAGGCGGGAAAGAAGAGGTCTCCGACCTGGACGCCCGTCAGGGCGGCGGCCTCGGACAGACGGTAGATCAGGACGCAGGCCCCTCCGGGATTGATGTGGCTGACGGGGTTGAGCTGCGAGATCTGGGGGGGCACGAAATCGATGGTGACCGGCCGCGTCAGGGTGGTCCGGTTCTTCCAGAGGGAGTGGTCCACCGCTGTCAGGGTCAACGTGGCGGGGCCGTCGTGGAGCTTCAGGGCCGCGGCATCCACGGCCACGGAAACCGGTTTGTTCAGGACGCCCGCTTCGGGATAGTCGGTTGAAGAAAGGACCCTTGGCCGGTTGTCCTGGGTCAGGACGATCTCCGTATGCCGAAGCCCCCGGCCGCTGTCGGAGAAGGTGACGGTGAGAAGCTTCTGCCGTCCGATCATGCCCGTATCCCCTTCGAAAGTCACATGGGGACCCTCGCCCTCGCCGATGGTAGCGAAGAACCACCATCCGGCCCCGGCTGCCGCAAGGATCAGACAAATCATGACATACAAAACGGACTTCTTCATGCGCCTACCCACCTCCTCGATTTGGCTGCTTGGGGTATAACATTTTGGCCGCCTTTTGCAAGGCCTAAAACCCGCGGGCATCGCCCTTTCCGAGGAATCCCTTGATCTTGCGGCCTGCAATTGCTATAATTCCCGCGTTCTCTAAGATTCCAGCGCGCGAAAGGGACGGCGTCATGTTGAAGGACAGGAGAATCGTTCTGGGGGTCACCGGCGGTATCGCGGCCTACAAGGCCGCCGAGTTGGTGAGGGAGCTTGTCCGGCGCGGGGCGGCGGTCCGGGTGGTCATGACCGAAAGCGGACAGCGGTTCGTCACGCCCCTGACCTTCGAGACCCTTTCCGGGAATCCCGTGGCCACGGACCTCTTCCAGATGGCCGGGGGCCGCGAGATCGGCCACATCGCCCTGGCCGACTTCGCGGAGATGCTCGTGGTCGCTCCGGCCACGGCCAACATCATCGGCAAGATGGCCGCGGGGATCGCCGACGACCTGCTGAGCACGGTCCTGATCACGGCGACCGCGCCAGTCCTGATCTGCCCGGCCATGAATTCCAGGATGTACGCCAACAAGGTGGTACAGGAGAATATCTGCAAGCTCCGGTCCCTGGGGCACGCCGTCCTCGAGCCGGGGTACGGCGAGCTGGCCTGCAGGACCGAGGGGCAGGGGAGGCTCGCCGAGGTAGGCGACATCGCGGAGGAGATCGAGGCGGTCCTCACCCCGAAGGATCTCCAGGGGGAGCGGGTCCTGGTGACGGCGGGTCCCACCCGGGAGGCCTTCGACCCGGTCCGCTTCATCACCAACCATTCCTCGGGAAAGATGGGTTACGCCCTGGCCCAGATGGCCAAAAGAAGGGGGGCCGAGGTGACGCTGATCAGCGGTCCTGCATCCCTGGCCTCCCCAAGGGGGGTCCGGTGCATCGCCGTGACGACGGCCAGGGAGATGCGGGATGCCGTGATGGGCCAGCTCGACGGGTCCACGGTGGTGATCAAGGCCGCCGCGGTGGCCGATTACCGGCCGGAGAGTTGCCAGAAGACCAAGATCAAGAAGAAGGAAGGACCCCTCGACATCCGTCTGGAGAGGAATCCCGACATCATTTCCGAGATCGCCGGGAAGAAGGGAAACCGGATCCTGGTCGGCTTCGCGATGGAGTCGGACCACCTGATCGAAAACGCCCGGGCCAAGCTCATGGAGAAGGGCATGGATCTCATCGTGGCCAACGACGTGACCGAGGCCGGCGCCGGCTTCGGGGGGGATACGAACGTCGTCCGGATCCTCGACCAGGAGGGAGGGGTCGAAAGCCTCC
>CAYOGU010000459.1:0-2162 GCA_964403345.1 uncultured Syntrophus sp.
GCGGACATCTCCTTCCTGGGGATCTTCAGGCTCAATGCCGCCCAGCAACTCTTCTTCATCGGCGGCGTGGCGATCGCCGTGGGCGTCTTCACCTATGGCAAGAAGGTGATGCTGACCGTGGGCGAAGGGATCACCGAGATGTCTCCGATCGCGGCTCTGGTAGCGGTTCTGGCCAATGCCCTGGTCCTGTTCCTCTTCGCTTCCCAGGACTTGGAGAAGTTCCTGATCGGCCATGGCCTGCCGGCCATCCCGCTGGTCCCCGTCTCCAGCTCCCAGGCGATCGTCGGCTCGGTGATCGGCATCGGCCTGGTCCGGGGCGGCCGAGGCATCCGCTGGCGGATGCTCGGGGAGATCACGGGGGCTTGGGTGATGACGCCGGTGGCGGCCGTCGTGATCAGCTTCATCTCCCTGTTCTTCCTCCAGAATGTCTTCCAGCAGAAGACCTTCCTGCCCGTCGAGTACCGCCTGACGGCGCAGGCCGAAGAGCGGATCCAGGCGACGGGGATCCCCGCGGACCGGATGGCGGACATGCGGGAGAAGACCTATCCCTCGGCCTATCAGTTCCAGGCGGCCCTTTCCCAGAGGGTGAGCCTCGACAAGAGGCAGATCGGCCGGGTCATGGAGGCGACGGAGCTTGAACCGGTCGTCATCAGTGCGCAGGTGGTCACCCGGATCAACGACCCGACCATCACCGCGGAGCAGAAAGCGGCGGTCCAGAAACTCTCGGGGAAGACCTTCCTGCACCGTTGGGAGCTGGACCAGGCCCTGGCGTCCCTCTCGCCCCAATGGCAGATGAAGCCGGGCGACAAGGATCAGAACGAGAAGTTGCAGGGGGATCTGGACTATCTCCACCGGGTCATCCGGGCGGCCGTCCAATGAGGCCGTGGTTGCGGGCGACCCCCTTGCACTTTGGCCTTGACTTGCGTGCCAAGTAGGGATAAAGAGACCGCTAGCATGCCGGATTCAGATCAAATCGATGCCTGTCGGAGCGTTGACGCTATGGCGAGAGCATGAATCGGGAAGCTGGGTTGCAGCCATGCAGGGCTGCGGGACGTAAAAGCGATTTTATCATAATGCGGAGGTAAGGATAATGAGTGTTGAGGTGAAGGCCCCGATGCCGGGCAAGATCCTGGAGGTTCTGGTGAAGGTGGGCGATCAGGTGAAGGAAGACGACGAGGTCTGCATGCTGGAAGCCATGAAGATGGAAAACCCGATCTACGCACCGGCCGGCGGAGCCGTGAAGGAGATCAAGGTCAAGGCCAACGACAGCGTGGAGACGGAGCAGGTCCTGATGATCATCGGTTAAGGGTTAAGGCTTGCCGTGCCGGGAGAATTCCCGGATGGAGAAGAACGAAACGGGCACATGCCGGAAAGGGTGTGCCCGTTTTTTGTGCCTTTTTCCGTGATGTCCCTCACGACCCTGTCATGCCCTGTTCCCCTTTGGACCCTCGAAGGGGGATGAGGCGCCGGGGGATTCAGGCCGCCTGCTCGACCTCGGCGATGCACGCGTCGATAATGTCCAGGGCCCGGTCCAGTTCCTCGCGGGTGATGGTCAAGGCCGGTGTCAGCGTGAGGATATTCCCCATCGTGAGCTTGAAACTGAGCCCCCGGCTGAGGGCGGCGTACATCACCGCTTCCGCCTCGTCGGTGGCCCGCTCGCCGGTCTTTCGGTCCTTCACCAGCTCGATGCCGAGGAAGAGCCCCAGTCCCCGGATATCGCCGATCAGGGGGTGACGCTCCATCATGGCGGCCATCCGCTCAAGGGCGTGAAGTCCCAGCGTTCGGGCCTTTTCGGCCAGACCGTTCTCCTCAACGTAGCGGATCGTTGCCAGGCCGGCGGCGCAGGCGACGGGGCTCTTCTCGTGGGTGTAGTGGCCCAGCGCCCGGTTCGCGGCCACATCCAGACCTTCGCGGGCGATGAGGGCCGCCAGGGGGAAGACGCCTCCGCCCAGCCCCTTGCCGATCACCAGCATATCCGGGACGACATCGAAATTCTCGCAGGTGAACATCCGGCCCGTCCTCCCGAGGGCGTGGGGGATCTCGTCGAAGATGAGCAATGCGCCGTGGCGGTCACAGGCCTTGCGGATGATCCGCCAGTATTCGGGTTTCGGGATGTAGGGGGTGCTCCGGATCGGCTCGGCGATCACAGCGGCGATGTCCCC
>CAYOGU010000460.1:0-2160 GCA_964403345.1 uncultured Syntrophus sp.
CCTTGACCAGCATCGTCGAGGGGTCCAGGAGCACGTCCCCGGACGATGCCGAGGCCGTCCCCTTGAGGAGCTTGATATGAATGTCCGCATGGACCGGCTGGAGTTCCACGACCACGTCGAACAGATCCGCGACGGGAAGGAAGGACGGACGAAGCCCGCCCTCGCCCGGCTTTTCCTGGCGGTGCGTATGGACGGTGAACCAGACGTGCATCCCCTTGGCCACGGCCAGCTTTTTCAGGTCCGCGAGGGCGGACCGCATGGAGCCGTCGCAGTGGAAGCCGTCGACGATCGCCATCGCGGGCGTGAAGATCCCCTGCTCGGTCAGGTCGTTCATCCGCTCCTCGAGCTTGGGGACGCTGAAGCCGTCCACGCCGAAGGTCATGATGAACCGGTGGGGCAACAGGGAATCCCAGAGGGACTCGACCTGGGTCGCCTCGTGCCGGTCGGCCAGATGCTGAAAGAGCTCCCGGTACCACAGGGTCACCTTGTTCACCGGGTCCTGGAGGCTCACGTGCAGGACGTTCCGGCTTCTGAGCATCCCGTTCAGGGCCAGTTGCACCAGGAGGGCGGTCTTGCCGACCCCGGCATGGGCCATGACGGCGCCGAATCCGCCTTCCGAAAGGATGTCTTCTTTTTCAAAGCCCAGAGGGCTCAGGGGATTGCGAAGGATAAGCTCTTTCTTCAGCATAGGGATATTCCTGCCTTTCGAGATGGTTCGTCACGCCGCGGTCTTCTTCCTTGCGGCGACCTCTTCAGCGATTTGCTCCGATATGGACTGGGGGACCTGGCGGTACAGGGCAAACTCCATGGTGAACTGGGCCTTGCCCTGCGTGGACGACCGCAGGACCGTCGAGAAGCCGAACATCTCGGCCAGGGGGACCTGGGCCTCGACCACGGTCATGACCCCCTCGTCCTGGGCGCCGACGATCATGCCCCTCCTCTGGTTGAGCAGGCCCATCACGGCGCCCTGGAACTCCGTCGGCGTCTCCACCACCACCTTCATGATCGGCTCGTGGATGACCGGCTTGGCCTTCAGGTAGCCTTCGCGGAAGGCCCCGCGGGCGGCGGCCTGGAAGGCCATGTCCGAGGAATCGACGGCGTGGGAAGCCCCGTCGTTGATGACGACGCGGACCCCCGTGACCGGGAATTCCATCTTCGGGCCTTTGGCGAGGCACTGCCTGAAGCCCTTCTCGCAGGCCGGGATGAACTGGGTCGGGATCGCCCCTCCACGGATCTCGTTGACGAACTGGAAATCCTCCGGGCCTTCCGGGATGGGTTCCAGGTATCCGGCGATCCGCCCGTACTGGCCGGACCCTCCCGTCTGCTTCTTGTGGGTGTAGTTGAAATCCGCCCGCTGGGTGATCGTCTCGCGGTAGGCGACCCTGGGCTTGCCCGTTTCCACTTCCGCCCCGTATTCCCGCTTCATCCGTTCGACGTAGATGTCCAGGTGGAGCTCTCCCATGCCCTCGATGATCGTCTCGGTGGTCTCCTCGTCGACGTGGGTGCGGAAGGTCGGGTCCTCCTTGGTGAAGCGGTTGAGGGCCTTGGACATGTTGATCTGCGACTTGTTGTCCTTGGGAAAGATGGCCAGCGAAATGACCGGCTCGGGCACGAACATGGACGTGAGGGCCAGGTTGGTCCCGGGGGAGACGAACGTGTCGCCCGAGGCGCACTCGATCCCGAACAGGGCGCCGATGTACCCCGCCTGGATGGCCTCGATGTCCTCCATCTGGTCGGCATGCATCCGGACCACCCGCCCGACCTTGGTCTTCTTGCCGGTCCTGGAATTGACGATCGTGGCCCCTTTGCCAATGGTCCCCTGGTAGACCCGGATGTAGGTGAGCTGGCCGTAAGGCCCGTCCTCCAGCTTGAAGGCCAAAGCGACGATCGGCAGCGCCGAATCGGTCACCAGGGCCACGGAAGCCTCTTCCTTGTCCAGGTCCAGGGCCGTGTTCTCCACGTCCGACGGACAGGGCAGGTAGCGGGTGACCGCATCCAGCAGGGGCTGGACCCCCTTGTTCTTGTAGGCGGACCCCAGGAACACGGGGGTCAGCTTCCTGGACAGCGTGCCCGTGCGGATCGCCTCGATGAGGAGGGCCTCGGACACGGGCTTCTCCTCCAGCAGGGCCTCGGTCAGCTCGTCGGAGAACATGGACGCGG
>CAYOGU010000461.1:0-2142 GCA_964403345.1 uncultured Syntrophus sp.
GTGAGCAGTTGTTCGTACACCTCGTCAAAGACCTTCTTCTTCACAGGCGGCCGAAATACACGGGTATTGGAGTACATGCGCTTCATCATCTCCCCTTCGGCCGCCCACGGGATTCGGACGAAGAGCATCCCTTCGAAGCTATTTGCTTGATTTAACAGGAAAATACCGGATACAAGGATACGGGCAATGGTCCGGCATGTCAATGGTTTTTGTAACCCCTTGAGATACAATAATTATCTTGACAGACACCCATCCACTCCCTATACTGATGCCGCTGAAAACGGGCGCTTAGCCGTCCGGCTCTCGCGTGTTGCCCAGAAAACAGCTGGGAGGCGGAACCGAATGGAGATCAACCACGGACTTTTGCCTTACCCGGGGTAAAGGATGGGGAGTCCCGCATCGCGCATATGGCCCATCGGCGGCGGAAAAGGGGGAACCGGCAAGAGCTTCTTCACCGGCAGCCTCGGATATCTGCTCGCCAAGCAGGGCTACCGGACCCTCCTCATCGATGTGGACCTGGGCGCGGCCAATCTGCACACGATCGTCGGCATCCCACATCCCCCCAAGAGCCTCTCGGACTACGTCAACAAGCGGGTCGGCTCGCTGGAAGAGACCATCGTCAACACCTCCGTGACGAATCTGGACCTGATCAGCGGCGCCATGAACAACCT
Organism: uncultured Syntrophus sp.; assembly: GCA_964403345.1. GTDB lineage: Bacteria > Desulfobacterota > Syntrophia > Syntrophales > UBA5619 > JAKAFS01. The sequence goes on from CAYOGU010000461.1 coordinate 672, forward strand.
GGACATGGCCAATCTCGCGCACGAACAGAAGATGAGGCTCCTCAGGGGCGTGGCCCGGCTTTCCTACGACTACATCCTGCTGGATCTGGGCGCCGGGACATCCTTCAACACGATCGACTTTTTCATGATCTCCAACACGGGGATCTTCATCACCACCCCCGAGCCGACCTCCATCGAGAACATCTACCGCCTCATCCGGTCGGTCTATTTCCGGAAGATCCACCAAGTGCTCAAGACCTACGAGTTCAAGCACCTGGCCGAAGAGGCGGAGATACGCAATCCCAGGGCGATCGTCAGCAATCCGGACATCCTGTTGCAAGTCATGCAGGAACTCGACCCGGAAAAGGCCGCCGCGCTGCAGGAGTCCCTGGGAGACTTCCATTTCAAACTGGCGCTCAACCAGCTCAGGAAGCAGGACAGTCACCAGACCGGATCCTTGATCTGCAAGATCATCGAAAAGCACCTGGCCCTGAGGATGCACCACATCGGCAATGTCTATTTCGACGACCGTGTCCACAATGCAGTCTGCAAGCGGATGCCGTTCCTTGAACTGTACCCTTACACCCAGACCGCCCTGGATCTTAGGGAGTGTTGCCGTGTCCTCCTCGCCAGAGAGGCGACCTCGCCCCTCCAGAAGGTCGAGTCTTGACGGGCAATCGGGAAGAGCCGGCCATGAAACCCTTTAGAGAGCAGAATTACTACGACATCCTGGAGATCTCCCCCGACGCGTTGCCGCTGGAGATCCGCCGGGCCTACAAGAAGGCCTTCGCCCTTTACCAGGACGATTCCATCGCGAGCTACTCTTTCTTTTCGGAGGAGGAGCGGCAGGAGATCCTGTCCCGCATCGAGCAGGCCTATCTGACCTTGATCAATCCGGAGTCCCGATTGGCCTACGACAACACCCTGATCGCCTCGGGCCTCCTGGAGGAGGAGAGGACCTTCCGGGACAACTCGAAGGAACCGATCACGATCTACGATCTCCAGAAGACCCGCGGAGACTCTCCGTCGCCGGCCAGGCGCACCGATGAACTGAAGGCCCTCGCGGAGCGGGACCCGCTGATCTGCGATCTGCTTGCCCGGGAAACCCTCGGCGGAGAGGATCTGGAAAGGATCCGGACGGCCCTGAAAGTCCCCCTGGAGGAGATTGCCGAGAAGACGAACATCCGCATCGACACCCTCCGGGCCATCGAAACGGGAAGCCTGGACCTCCTTCCCCCGCTGGTCTACCTGAAGGGTTTTCTGAGGTCCTATTGCCGCTGCCTGAAATTGGACGAGCAGGTCGTCCTTGAAGCCTATCTGAAGAAAATCGGACTGCACTGATCGACGCTGCCGAGGCGCAGCCGCCCAAAGACACCGTTATGGATGAAGGAGGACAGGAGGTCGAACTCGAACGGGAACTGGACAACCTCTACCAGAAGGTTGCCGGCATCGAGCGCGAGGAGTTCCTGATCCTGCCGCACCCGCAGGTGAT
>CAYOGU010000462.1:0-2140 GCA_964403345.1 uncultured Syntrophus sp.
CCCCTACCAGTCCGGCTACGCTTTCCTTATCTCCCAAAGCGGGGTCTTCGTCACTCACCCCGACAAGAACGTCATCATGCGCGAGAGCATCTTCAGCGTGGCCGAAGCGGCTGGAGACCCGAAGCTCCGCGAGATCGGACGGGCGATGATCAAGGGCAAGGAGGGCTTCACCGCCCTCAACAGCGCCTTCTTCGGCAAAAAGACCTGGATGTACTACGCCCCGCTGCCCTCCACCGGCTGGTCTATCGGCGTGGTCTTTCCGGAGGAGGCTCTCTTTGCGGGGATCGGGGAGCTCAGCCGGGTCGTCCTGATGATCGGCACCACGGGATTCGTGATTCTCTTCGGAATCATCATCCTGATCTCCGGCACCATCACCCGGCCGCTTCGGATACTCACGGGGAAGGCCGCCGAGATCGCCCGGGGCAACCTCGACGTCCAGATGGGGGAAATCCGGAGCCAGGACGAAGTGGGGGAGCTCTCCCGATCCTTCGACAACATGAAGTCGGCCCTGAAAGAGTACATCGCCAATCTCGCCGAGACGACCGCAGCCAAGGAACGCTACGAGAGCGAACTGAAGATCGCCAAGACGATCCAGATGAGTTTCCTGCCCAAGCACTTCCCCCCCTTCCCCCAGAACGTCGAGTTCGACATCTACGCGACCCTGGAATCGGCCAAGGAGGTCGGCGGGGACCTCTACGACTTCTTCCTCATCGACGCCGACCATCTTTTCTTTTCGATCGGCGACGTTTCCGGAAAGGGGGTCCCGGCAGCTCTCTTCATGGCGGCAGCCAAAACCCTGATGAAAGGCACCGCCAGCCGGGAGACGACCCCATCGGACGTCCTGGCCCACGTCAACCGGGAGCTCTGCCTGGAGAACGAATCGATGATGTTCGTCACGGTTTTCTGCGGGGTCCTCAACTTCAGGACCGGCGAGCTCCTCTATTCCAACGCCGGCCACAATCCACCGCTTTTCCTGAGGCGGGACCGTCCTCCCGAGTGGCTCCCCCTCCCCGACGGCTTCTTCCTAGGGACGATGGAGGATGCTGTCTATGAGACCCGAAAGCTCCCGCTTGCGCCAGGCGACACGCTTCTGCTATACACGGACGGCGTGACCGAGGCGATGAACGCTGCAAAGGGTTTCTATGGGGAGGAACGCCTGATCCGCCTGGCAGCCGAGGGCAGCCTCAAACCGCCGGAAGAACTCGTGCGGGAGATTCTCGGTTCGGTGCGGTCCTTCGCCGGGTCCGAACCCCAGTCCGACGATATAACGCTTCTGGCCCTGACTTTCAGGGGCGAAGCAGCCAAACCCTCTTAATGGAACCGACATGGAGATGATTTTATGAAGATTCGGAAGATTGTTGCGACGGCCCTTTTGATCCTGACCCTCCTGGCAGCCCCTTCCCTGTGGGCGGCCACGCCGGAAGAATCCTTCCGGCTGAGTTTCCCCGGCATCCCATTCAGCAGCATCCGGCCCGCTCCCGTCGAGGGCCTCTACGAGGTCGTCTCGGGCAGCCACATCCTCTACTACGTCCCGGGACCGGAGTACGTCATCATGGGCGAGATCATGACCCGCGACCGCAGGAACCTGACCGAGGAACGGTCCATGGAGATCGTGGGGCAGAAACTCAAGGGCCTTCCCCTAGACAAGGCCTTGAAGATCGGCAGCGGCCCCCACATGGTGGTCGAGATCACCGATCCGGACTGCACCTATTGCCGAAAGGCCTCAGCATTTCTCTCGGCCAGGAGCGACGTGACGCGGTATATCTTCTTCTACCCCTTCCCGATGAATCCGAAGGCCGAACCGAAGGTCCGCTACATTCTCTGCGCCAAGGACAGCCGGGCCGCCTACGAAGAGGCCATGACCGGAAAGCTGGACGATATGAAGTTCGAAACCTGCCAGGAAGTTGCCGCCGAGGAAGCTCTGAAGGTCCACCGCGAGATCACTGGCCAACTCGGCGTCTCGGGGACGCCCCTGTTCCTGATTGACGGGCAGGTCGTCGGAGGGGCGGACATCCCCCTAATGGAGAAGATCCTCGGCGCCAAGCCGTAGGCGATACGCCGGGTGGCCCTGTTCCCGATCACGGTCCCGGCCGTCCGCCCACCGGGGTAGCCGTGCAGTCGGCCCGGCGGCCCTACGGAA
>CAYOGU010000463.1:0-2137 GCA_964403345.1 uncultured Syntrophus sp.
GGTCAGGTCCGCCGTGAAGGAGGTGTCGAAGACGGCCTCGAACCCGATCCTCCGAAGCGCACCGGAGAGGACCTCGAGCATCTCCGTGATCGAGGACACCTCGGTCCCCTCCATCAGAGTCGCCGGGACTGCCGGGGCGACCTGGGCAACCACCATGACCTGGGGGTCGGCCAGGGCGGCGATGACGTCGTCCACATGGCTCTTCTCCATGAGGGCGCCGGTGGGGCAGATCCTCAGGCACTGGCCGCAGAAGATGCAGCCGGAAACGTTCAGGCCGGGATAGAAGGCCGGGGCGACCCGAGTCTCGAAGCCCCGCCCGGTGAAGTCGATGGCCCCGACCCCCTGGATGCTGTGGCACACGGCCACGCACCGTCCGCAGAGGATGCACTTGTTCGAATCCCGGACGATCGAGGGGGAGGAGATGTCGACGGGATGCGTCTTCTTGATTCCCGAGTACCGACGTCCCCGGATTCCCAGGTCGGAGGCGAGCTTGGCCAACTCGCAGTTCCCGTTCCGGGGACAGTAGAGGCAGTCGTCGGGATGACTGGCCAGGAGAAGCTCCACGATGTTGCGCCGAGCCTGCTGGATGCGGGGGGTGTGGGTTCTCACCACCATTCCGTCCTGGGTGGCCAGGGTGCAACTGGTCTGGAGTCTCGGCATCTTTTCCACCTCCACCATGCAGCCCCGGCAGGCGGCCTGGGGGCATGGGGAACCTTCAAAGGCGCAGAGGTGCGGGATGTTGATGCCGGCCCTCTGGGCGGCCTGGAGGACCGTTTCGCCTGATTTCCATTCGACCTTTTTATCATTAATGGTGATCATTGTAAGTCTTCCTTTTCTGTTATGCCGATTTCATGGGGCTCGGCTGCGCGGGTTCCGGTTTCGGGGCGGCCTGCCCCGGCAGTCCTGAAACGAGCTCGAAGATCGCCTTTTGCGGGCATGCCTGGATGCAGGTTCCACAGCCGATGCACTTGTCGGCGATGATGTAGTGGGCCTGTTTCCGTTCGCCAACGATGGCGTCCGAGGGGCACTTCTTCTTGCAGACCGTGCAGCCGATGCACAGGGCCGTATCGATCGAGAAGGTCTTGAGCGCTTTACAGGCTCCTGCCGGGCAGCGGTTTTCGAAGATATGGGCCTCGTACTCGTCGCGGAAGAACCGCAGCGTGCTGAGGACCGGATTGGCCGCTGTTTGGCCGAGGCCGCATAAGGAAGTCTCCTTGACCGTCTGGGCCAGCTCCTCCAGGTGGAGTATCCCCCGGAAACGCTCCAGGCGCCGGATTTCGTCCCCGACGGGCTTTTCTGTCAGCATCGTGAGGATCTCGTGCATCCGGATCGTTCCCTCCCGGCAGGGGGAACACTTGCCGCAGGACTCGTTCCGGATGAATTCCATGAAGAACTTGGCCACGTCGACCATACAGGATTTCTCGTCCATGACGACCATGCCCCCGGAACCCATGATGGCTCCGAGCTGCTGGAGGGAAGCGTAATCGACAGGGACTTCCATCTTGTCCTCGGGGATGCAGCCGCCGCTGGGGCCGCCCATCTGGACGGCCTTGATGCGGTGGCCGGGCAAGGCCCCACCGCCGATGTCATAGATGATCTCCCGAAGCGGGATGCCGATGGGCACCTCCACGAGCCCCGTGTTCTGGATGGCCCCGCTCAAGGCGAAGACCTTCGTTCCTGCGCTGCCCCTGGAGAGCCCCTTGAACCAGCTGGTCCCCCTCTCGACGATCAGGGGGACATTGGCCAGGGTTTCCACGTTGTTGAGGACCGTGGGTTTGCCATGGAGACCGCTGACCGCCGGGAAAGGCGGTCTCGGCCGAGGCATGCCCCTGCCTCCCTCGACGCTGGCTAGGATCGCCGTCTCCTCGCCGCAGACGAAGGCGCCAGCGCCCTGCTTGATCGTCACATCGAAGGAGAAGAGGCTGTCGAGGATGTTGTGCCCCAGAAGTCCCACTTCCCGGCATTGGGCAATCGCTCCCTGGAGTCGTTCGATGGCCAGGGGATACTCGGCCCGGCAGTAGATGTAGCCCTTGGAGGCCCCGATGGCGTAAGCCGCGATCAAGAGCCCTTCGAGCACGCGGAACGGGTCTCCTTCGAGGACGGCCCGGTCCATGAAGGCGCCGGGATCACCCTCGTC
>CAYOGU010000464.1:0-2136 GCA_964403345.1 uncultured Syntrophus sp.
ATCCTCTCCAGGGCCTCCTTCTCGCCGATCCCGATCCGTTCGGCCACCTCGGCGAAAGGAGTCGCTGTGAGGGGCAGACCCTCCTGGATGAAGTTCAGAAGCCTCCGGTCGGTGTTGTCCATATCCCTCTGCGTACCCAAGGCCCCCCGCTCAGAAGTAGAAGATCAGCAGGGGGTTCTCGATCGGTTTCTGGCGCGATCGCAGTTCTTGGTTATCGATCCGGCCGTCACGGTTGGTATCGACCTGTTTGAACCGCTCCGCAGCGGCCTTGCTGAATTCGTCCAGATCGATGCGACCGTTCCGATCCTTGTCGATCTCGTCGAAGCGAGCAGGATTCCCGCCGGCCGCCTTGAACTCGTCGCGGTCCAGGGTGCCGTCTCCGGAGCGGTCGGCGTTCTTGAAGATCTCCGGGGCGGCCTTTTCGAGTTCCGCCTGTTCCAAAGTCCCGTTCCCGTCCGCATCCAGACTCCCGAAAGGCCCGTCGACCGCAAAGCCAGTTCCGAAGGCCAAAAGCAGGATCGCTACCGTCGCCCATAACCGAACCATCATCGTTTCTCTCCCTATTCCGTCATATTCCATATGCACGTTCCGAACTGCCGTGGATCCCCTCCCCTGACAGGAGGTCCGTCCCCGTCCTCCCGTTCGGACGGCTTGCAGCCCATCACCCGGCGCTATCCGCGCCGGGCTTTTCGGAGGGCCGGTAGGCGCACAGCGGCTCCTCGGCCAAGTAGTCCCCTGTTGCCTCGTAGGCCCGCGCCCGACAACCGCCGCATACCCGAAGGAACTCGCAGCGGCCGCACTTCCCCCGGTAACGGCCCAGGTCCCGGAGGTCCCGGAAGATCCCGGAGCCGTCCCAGATTTCGGCAAATTTCCTCTCGGTAATCCGGCCGCAGTCGAGCTCCAGATAGCCGCAGGGCTGGACCTGTCCGGTGTGGGAGACGAAGCAGAAGGCACTTCCGCCGAGACAGCCCCGTGTCATGGCATGGAGGGGATTCCCCCCTTGGTGCGCCACCGCCCTTTCCGCCGGGACGCCGCCAGCCCCTTTGCGCCTCTGGCGAAAGACCCGATGGTAATGGGGGGCGCAGGTCGCCTTGACCTGGATCGCGCAGGAGAGCCCCTCCTCGTAGAACCAGTTGAGCGTCTCCTCGTATTCCAGGGGCGCGAGTGCCTGAGCGGCCATCTCCCGGCCCCTTCCCGTCGGAACGAGGAGGAAAATATGGTGCGCCGCGGCCCCCAGGCGATGGACCAGCGCATGGATCTCCCGGATCTGCGCGAGGTTCGCCCGGGTGATCGTGGTGTTGATCTGGAACTCCATCCCGGCGCGCCGCATCGCATCGATCCCGTCCAGGGCCCGGGCGAAGCCCCCCGGAACGCCGCGGAAGGCATCGTGAGCGGCCGCATCGGGGCCGTCGAGGCTCACGCTCACCCGCCGGATTCCGGCCTTCAGCATCCGCCCTGCAACGGCCTTGTCCACCAGCGTTCCGTTCGTGGCCAGGACCATCCGGAGCCCCTTTCGGTCCCCGTAGGTGGCGATCTCGTAAATGTCCTCCCTGAGGAGCGGCTCACCCCCCGTCAGGATGATCACCGGTCTTCCCAGGTTGGCGATCTCGTCCAAGAGCCCGAGGCAGCGGGCCGTCGACAGCTCGCCCGGATAGGGGCCGCGAAGGGCCGAGGCCCGGCAGTGGCCGCAGGCAAGGTTGCAACTCCGTGTCACCTCCCAGGCAACCATTCTCAGGTCATGGGGCAGAACCTTCCCCTCCCCCTTTCCTGCCCCATCCCCGTAGGGCCGGGGCCCCTTCAACGGACCCGAACGATCCATCCCCGTTCTCCCCAAGCGCCAAAGCGGCCTATTTCCCCAGGATCTTTGCCACGTCGGTGGCGAAATAGGTGATCATCATGTCCGCCCCGGCACGCCGGATCGCCGTCAACGACTCGAACATCGCCTTCTCCCCGTCGAGCCAGCCCATCTGGGCGGCCGCCTTGATCATTGCGAACTCACCGCTCACTTGGTAGGCGGCCAGGGGGAGGTCGAACTCCTCTTTCGCCCGTCGGATGATGTCCAGGTAAGGCAGGGCGGGCTTCACCATGACGACGTCCGCCCCCTCGGCCACGTCGAGGGTGATCTCCCGGATCGCC
>CAYOGU010000465.1:0-2127 GCA_964403345.1 uncultured Syntrophus sp.
AAATATGTTTGGTTATTTAATGATACAGCTCGGGAAAAGAATGTCGAACCAGCAACGGCAGGAAGAACAAGGGAAATCGACAGTATCATCCGAACCAATGCCGCAAGGGGGGAAGGAACCTTTAGTCTCGGTCTTAACACGCCCAGTTCATCTGCCAGGAAATCAATGAATACCCCTATCGTGCAACTATCGGAAAGATGATAAATCTTTCCAACCGCTTTTCGATGCTCCAAAGCAGCTATAGCCGCCGCGGCAACATCATCCACATAGATGAAATTACAGATGGATTCTCGACCTCCAAGAAAAAAGAATCGTCCTTCACGGACGGTTCTAACCAAATTAAGAAGACCCAAATTGGGATCATTGTCTCCAAAGACATTGGCAGGTCTCAGGATAACCGCTTCCAATCCTTTAGATGCAGCCTGTAAAATATAATGTTCGGCCTGCCATTTGCTTCGTTCATAATCGTTGCGGGGATAACATGGCGATTCTTCATCAAACACTCTTTTGCAAAAAGGATCGGCGCCGATAACGCCGACACTACTCACATGAATAAACCGGGAGACGCCGTTTTGAAGGGCCGCTTCCAAGAGGTTACGGGTTCCTTCGGCATTGACGGCCATATATTCAGAAACTCGGCTTTTTTCGCCCGCCGTATGGATGACGGCCGTTACTCCTTTTACGGCTGCATGACAGGCCATGGGGTCCGTGATATCGCCGACGGTCATTTCCGCTCCCGAGGCAGGCAAGGGCTTCCGGACTAGGCAACGAACGGAGTTATTGGTGCGGCGAAGTGCCTCCAGGACACGAGAGCCGATAAAGCCTGAGGCGCCCGTCAATAAGACTAGGGGAGGTTTCATGGAGCAGTTTTCTTTGCAGGGCCCTGCCAAGCATTGATCAGCTTCATAGCTGTCAATTCATAAGACAGGACGGCGTATTTCTTCCAATAGAGCTGCCACGGCGCATCGCCACGCGCCCGCAAGACCTTTAAGTGATGTATGAGACGTCGGACACTGGTCACGTTGCTGCTGCTGGCACTGCCCGATCGGATCCGATAGCGGGCCAGCGGCTCATCGATATAGCCGAAAGGGTATCGGCGGCTCATCCTCAACCAGAGGTCATAATCCTCAACGGCGAGAAAATCGTGCCCCTCATTGAAGCCCCCCACAGCATCCAGACTGTTTTTTCGCACCATCACCGTACATCCGGCAATGAAGTTGTGCAGGAAAAGTTTCGGGTAAAGATAGCCGGAAGAGACGGACCTTCCGACAATCATGTCCTCATTTCCTTGTTCATCGAAACTGATGGCGTTCGAAAAGACCAGTCCATACTCGGGATGGGCTTGAAACATCTGTAACTGCTTTTCCAGTTTGTCCGGCATCCAGAGATCGTCACCGTCCAGGAACGCGATGTATTCCCCTTTAGCAAGCGAAACTCCCCTGTTTCGCGAGCAAGCGGGACGTCCGCTGTTTGCCTGGTATACATAGTGAAGGCGCCGGTCGCGAACATTGGAAACAACCTTTCCTGTTTCGTCCGAAGAACCGTCATCCACCACTATGACCTCATAATCGGTAAAGGTCTGAGCGAGGATAGACTGAAGCGTCTCCTCGATATAAGCCTCCTGATTGTATGCCGGCACGACAACCGTGACCGTCGGATTGACCATGCTTTTTACTTTTTGAAGACCAATTGGTTTTTCATGAGTCTGAGCCCCTCCGTCAATCCCAACGGCCTGATGCCCAAGTCGTTTTCCATTTTTTTCGTTATGAAACTCGTATTCTTTGGTCGGGGGGCTAGAGAAGGAAAATAATCGCTCTTCACGGGCCTGATCAGACGACGGTCCAACTGAAACACATCGGCCACGGCCAGGGCCAGTTCATAACGGTTGACGATGTCCCGTCCCGCAATATGGAAGAGGCCTGTGCAATCCTGGTCGATTATCTTCCAGATCGACAGGGCGCAGCTTTCCGCAAAAAGAGGGTTTTCATAGACATCCTCCACCATCGTCACCTCTTCCCGCCGCCCCAATTTGTCAAGCAGCCAGGTCACCTGATTTGATCGTTCCCCGCCATGGTGCCACCCATACATCAAGATGGGCCGGACAACCGCCGCCCGAAGCCCGCTATT
>CAYOGU010000466.1:0-2108 GCA_964403345.1 uncultured Syntrophus sp.
GTCGGGGATTCCCTCACGATCCTCTCGATGGCCTCCGTGGCCGCAGGCGCCCGATAGCCCAAGTTGACCAGCGCCGAGAGGGCGTCCTCCTGCACCTGGTCGCCCGTCTTGACCGGTCCCCCGACCGTGATCCCCTCACGGCCCAGTTTGGCCGCCTTGTCCTTCAATTCGAGGATCATCCGTTCCGCTGTTTTCTTGCCCACGCCGGGGATGGCGGTCAGGCGTTTGAGATCTTCCTCTGTTACGGCACGCACGAGTTCCGAGGCGGCAATGCCGGAAAGGATGTTGACGGCCAGCTTGGGACCGATCCCGCTCACCGATATCATGAGCTGAAAGACCTCTCGTTCCTCCTGGGTGTGGAATCCGTACAGGCTGATCGCATCCTCCCGGACATGGGTGTGGATATGGAGGACGACGGCCTGGTCCACCTCGGGCAACTCATAGAAGGTGGTCAGAGGGACCACGACACAGTAGCCGGTCCCGTTCACGTCGACGATGCACTGGGTAGCAGATTTCTGGATGAGGATGCCGCTGATCCTGGCGATCATGATTTTCTCACGGAAATTGGGGTTCTGCTTTCGTGACGCGTTCCCGGGATGTTCAAATGGGATCCTGTTTTCCGAAGTGGATGTGGCAGACGGCCACCGCCAGGGCATCGGCCGCATCGGGAGGGGGAAGATCCGGCAGTTTCAGGATCGCCTTGATCATCGTTTGAACCTGCCCCTTCTCCGCCCGGCCATACCCCACGACGGACTTCTTGATCTCCGCAGGGCTGTATTCATAGACGGGGACGTCCATCAGCCTTCCCGCCAGAATTACCCCTCCGCGGACCTGCCCCTGCCGGATCAAGCTCTGGATGTTCTTGCCGAAAAAGATATCCTCGATGGCCAGGGCATCCGGCGCCGTCTCCTTGATCACCTCCCGAAGGGCCTCGTGGATGAACTGCAGACACTCGGAAAGCGGGGCCTTCTTCTTCGGTCGGATCTCCCCGTGGGTAACCCAGCAGAGCCCGTTGTGAGCCTTTTCGACCACACCGTACCCCGTCACATGGCTTCCCGGATCGATCCCCAACACCCTGTTGAACGTGTTGCCCACTCCTCGGCCGTTCAAATCGCCCCTCTGCTCCGCGGATTTCGGACCGTTCTGGAATCTTTCACCGGGATCCCGCCCCTAGCCCTAGGCGTTCAATTTTTCCATGACCTCGTCGGGAATGTCGAAGTTCGCATAGACGTTCTGGACATCGTCGTTGTCCTCGAGCTTTTCCATGAGCTTCAGCATCTGCTCGGCCTTGCCCGCCTCCATTCTAATCGTATTCTGGGGGAGCATCCCGACGCGCGCCTCGAGGTATTTCCATTTCTTGTCATTGATCGCCTTCTTGACCGCTTCGAATGCCGTCGGGTCCGTAATGACCTCCCATTCGGTCTCCTGGTCCCGCACGTCTTCGGCCCCGGCCTCGAGGGCCACCTCCATCAGGGCATCCTCCCCCACCGTCTTCTTGTCCAGGATAATGCTCCCCTTTTTGTCGAACATCCAGGAGACGCAGCCGTTTTCACCGAGGTTGCCGCCATGCTTGGAGAAGATGTGCCGGATCTCCGCCACGGTCCGGTTCTTGTTGTCAGTCATCACCTCCACGATCACAGCGACACCGGCAGGTCCGTATCCCTCGTAGGTTACCTCTTCATAGGCAGCGCCGCCTTCGAGTTCGCCCGTTCCCTTCTTGATGGCCCGCTCGATGTTGTCCTTGGGCATGTTCACTTCCTTGGCGGCAAGCACTGCCGTCCGGAGCCGGGCATTCCCCTCCATATCACCGCCCCCAAGCCTCGCCGCCAGAGTGATCTCCTTGATCAGCTTAGTGAAGAGCTTGCCACGCGCGGAATCGATGGCACCCTTTTTTCTCTTGATCGTGCTCCATTTTGAATGCCCAGACATGGCTTTTAGTCTCCTCGTTGGGATTATTATTTAAAAACCGGTCCGTTCTATTATCACAAGCCTGAGATTGATGTAAATAAAAAAAGCCCCTGGAGTCAGTGAGCCATCGGTGAAAGAGACCTGCTTGAGATTTCATTGGTTGACAGCATAGTGTTTTTCATACTCCACAGGGGAAGAAT
>CAYOGU010000467.1:0-2108 GCA_964403345.1 uncultured Syntrophus sp.
GGATCAGATCCAGGAACTGCAGCCCCCGGTTCGTGTACTTCTTGGCGATGCTCACCACCAGACGGAGGTTCGCCTCCACCAGTTTTCTCTTGGCGACCTCCGCCTTCTGCTCGCCCGTCTCGATCGCCACCATCGCCTTCTTCAGGGCCGTCACCGAGAGCCCCGTCTCCTGGGTGATCTTTTTGAACAGCCGGTTGGCATCCTTGATCGTTTCTTCCGCGTTCTTCAGTTTCCTCATGGAGACGCCCAGCTTCTTGGACACCTGTTCCGCACTCCGGGCCGATTTGTGCATCTTCGCCCAGGCCTGCTCCAATTGGGCGAGGGAGAGTTTCGTTTCCCGCTTGCAGCGCTGGATCGCCCCTTCCGCCTTCTCCACCTCCTCCACATAGATCCTGAGATTGGCGACCATCCGGTCGATCTGCCTCTTGCTGAATCGGACCTTCCGGCAGAGCTTGACGATCTTGGCGATGTTCTTCTCCAGATCCTTTTTGAGCTCCTCCCTCAATTCGGCATCGATCCCCTTGGAGTTGAGCTTTTTGCGGATCTGATCGTTCTTGGCATCCAGGGACGTAACCTTGTCCAGGAGCTTGACGACCCGCTCCAGATGCATGTCCTCCTCAGCGACCCCGTCCTCGTCCTCGACGTTGTCCATCAGGGTCTTCACCCGGAGGGTACCATTCTTGAGCTGGGCGCCCATCTCGACGACATCCTTGATGGAGGAGTTCACGCTGAAGACGGCCTCCATGCTTTCCCTGGCGCCCTCCTCGATCTTCTTGGCGATTTCGACCTCCCCTTCGCGGCTCAGGAGTGACACCAGCCCCATCTCCCGGAGATACATCTTGACCGGGTCGCCGGTCTTGCCCACCGCCGGAAGGAGTCCCAGGAGATCTTCCCCCTTGCTCTCGGACCGCTCGTCAGTGGATTTCTTGACGACCAGCTTCTCCCCCTTGTCGGTGTCGATGATATCGATGTTCTTCTCCCCGAAGAGCATGATGATGTCGTCGATCTGATCCGATGAGATCACATCGGAGGGCAGCAGGTCGTTGACGTCGTCGTAGGTCAGGAACCCCTTCTCCTCCCCCAGGGTAAGCAACTTCTTGAATTCGTCCGACTCTATCTCTTTTGCCATATCGGTCTCTCCCGCTAGCCTGTCATGGTAAGACCCGTCGCGCCGCCTCGGCCGTGACGGTATATCCCCAAGGGTTACGTAACCCCTTCTTTATTCAATCGGAGTCTCTGCTTCTCTAAAATGAGGCGGTCTCGCAACACTTGATCCTTGGCCTTCTCGGCCTCGGCAATCCTTCGCGTCAGGTTCTCGCTCTCCTGTCTGATCGCCCTCTCGCGGATCTTCCGGATCGCATCGGCCATCAGTTGGTCGATCTGAGCCTCCGGATAGGCGCTCTCGCCCACCAAGCCCGCCAGGAGCTTCTCCCTCAGGGGACCGGTCGTCCATTCTTCGACCCGGGAGACCGCGTCCGTCGGCCGTCCCTCTCCGGTCAGCAGCGCCTCCCCCAAGGACTTCAAGGTCTCGGTCCGAAAACCCTCCAGGATCCCCGACTCCCGGACTGCCGAGGTCCTGGTCGGGTGATCCAGCATCATCTGGATCAGGCTCAGTTCCAGGGGGTCCGCCTCGGCCCCCTTCATCGGCGATCCACCCTGGGCCGCCGGGGCGCCCTGGAGGTGACGCCGGATCTCCTGATTGAGGACCGCCTCGTCGACACGCAATTGCTCGGCCACCTTCTTAGCGAAGAGGTTCCGCTCGGCATGATTCTCGATGCGGCTGATGAAGGCGACGGCCTCCCTCAGCTTGTCCCGTTCCTCCTCCAGCGTCCCGCGCCTGCCGAGGATCCGCTCGATGTAGTAATCGGCCATCGGCCACGCCTGGGCCAGGAGTTCCTCCATCGGCCCGCGCCCCTTTTCCCTAACGAAGGTATCTGGGTCGTGCCCCTCGGGGAGAATCACGGCCTTGGCATGAACATCGGCCGCCAGAAAGAGCTCGAGGCTTCGGGCCAGGGCCTTCCGACCCGCCTCGTCGGGATCGAAAAGAGCGACCGCACGGGACGTATGCCGCCGGATGAGATCGACCTGGGCGCGCGTCAGGGCCGCGT
>CAYOGU010000468.1:0-2081 GCA_964403345.1 uncultured Syntrophus sp.
CAATTGCTGCGTCTCCATCAATCTGGAGAAACATACTCAAAGAAAGGAATCAGGTCTTCCTTCTGCTCCAGGATGTGGAGCGGATTTGCCGACAAGAGCCTTTCACGACTATGCCATCCCCAGCCTGCGCCGAAGTTCGTGAAGAAATACGAAAACATCGCGGACAAGACGATCAAGGCCTTCTCGGAGTACGTCAAGGAGGTCCGGGGCCGCCAGTTCCCGATGCCCGAGCACACCTACAAGATGGTGGAGGGCGAGCTCCCGAAGCTGGAAAAGCTCCTGAAGCGGTAAGATCGGAAGCTCCTTTCGATCGCCATAATCTTCTGGCCCTTTGTCCCAGATCGGCCCCGCCGGAGGAAGGCGGGGCCCCTTGGCCGGAGGGACGGTCGTGCGCGAAGGCCCCTGCCGATCGGATGGGCAGGGGACCTTCGCACCCCTTCGGTCTTCTGTTCCCCGCACTCCTTCACCCCTGCGCGACCCCGGTTCCCGTCTCGGCCGGCCGGCCGTCTCCCTGCCTTCCCGATTTCCGTCCTGCCCTGTCGGGCCGGCGTCGGCTGCGGTTCAAAAAAGGTTGGAATTCTGGAGGGCTTCATGGCAGAATCCCTCCGGATCCACCGAACACCCGGTCAGTCTGCCGCAGCAGAAAATGAGGGACAGGGAAATCTCCGATTCTCTCCCGGTGACCGGATCCGGATCGGTCGGACTTTTAAGGAATCGATCATGCCATCCCGAATCGCCACCAGCGGCCTTGCGGCCCTCGATCAGGTCCTCCAGGGCCTCCGGCTGGGCGACAACGTCGTCTGGCAGGTGGACCGCCTGGAGGACTACGTCCAGTTCGCGGAGCCCTTCGCCCGCCAGTCGCTCCGGGATGGCCGGCGGTGCATCTACCTGCGGTTTGCCCCCCACCCGCCGATCCTGCCGGCCCTTGATGGACTCGCGACGATCACCGTGGACCCCCATGCCGGATTCGACGCCTTCAGCGGGGCCCTCCACGAGATCATCGAGGCCGAGGGCAGGGAGGCTTTCTACGTCTTCGACAACCTCTCGGCCCTGGTGGTCGAGTGGGCCACCGACGAGCTTCTGGCGAACTTCTTCCAGGTAACCTGTCCCTTTCTCTTCGAGCTCGACACGGTCGCCTACTTCGCCCTCACCCGCGGCCGCCACAGTCACAGGGCCGTCGCCAGGATCCGGGACACGACGCAGGTCCTCCTGGATCTCTACCAGGTCGACGGGAGCCTCTATCTGCACCCCCTCAAGGTCTGGGACCGCTACTCGCCCCAGATGTTCCTCCCCCATGTCCTGTCCGAGGAAGGCTGGCTGCCCGTCTTCGAAAGCGGCGAGGCCGCGGCCCTGTCCGTCTCGGCGCGCCGCAGGCGGCTCCAGTCCAAGGCCAGGTCGATCGCCCCCTGGGACAGCGTCTACCGGCGCCTGATGCAGTACCACGACGCGGGCCTGGACCTGGACGCCAAGACGCCCGAGGTTGCCGCCCTCAAGCAGGAGCTCTCCCGGATGATGATCGGGACCCATCCGGAGTTCAGCCGCCTGGTCGATACCTACATGACCCTCGACGACCTGCTCGCCATCCGGGAGCGCCTCATCGGATCGGGCCGGATCGGCGGCAAGGCCGCGGGAATGCTCATGGCCCGGCGGATCCTCGCGGCCGGACCGGGTGAGCGGGATTTCAACGAGGTTCTGGAACCCCACGACTCCTTTTATATCGGCTCGGACGTCTTCTTCACCTTCTTGGTGAACAACGACCTCTTCCGCCTGCGCCTCCAGCTCTCCAGGGCCAGCCAGATCTCCCACGAGGAGTTCGCCGAGGTGGAGAAGCGCTTCCTGGCCGGCCGTTTCCCTGCGGAAATCCTGGAGCAGTTCCAGGATGTCCTGGCCTACTTCGGACAAGCCCCGATCATCGCCCGCTCCAGCAGCCTCCTGGAGGACAGCTTCGGGAACGCCTTCGCCGGCAAGTACCACAGCGAGTACTGCGCGAACCAGGGGACGCCGGAAGAGCGGCTGGAGGCCTTCACGAACGCCGTGAAGCTCATCTACGCCAGCGCCCTGAATCCCGACGCCATGGCCTA
>CAYOGU010000469.1:0-2081 GCA_964403345.1 uncultured Syntrophus sp.
AGATTGCCTACGCCAGTTTCCCAAATATTCACCATCCGCTTCTTCCTCTGCGGCGCGATGGAAGCGAGGGCGAGTAAGGCCTTATAACGAGCTTCTATGGCGGGGAATGAATCGGTGTCGGTTCCAATTTCGTGCAACCTCTCCTGCGTCAACTCTTCCGGCCACTCGCAAACGTGCTTGCCTTCCAGCCAGTCGAGATATTCGAGGACGGTACATTCGCAATCCGGGGTATCCGCGCCCATGCTCAACCGCATCCGCTCAATCGCTTCCTTCGGCTTATCCATGTTTCCCCCTTATTCGCAGTTCATTGCCTGGACAACCTCACGCCGGCCATGATCCCGGCCAAGCTCGTAGAGGTTGATTCCGATCAGGATCACGACCATCACGACAGCCATGACGCCCAGTACCTTGTCAGCCTTGTCCTCCATCCGGCGATCCTGAGCATCAACCATTGGCTCTCTCCAGTTGCCTAAGGGCTTGCCTGCCCTCCTCAATCCTTGCGGAGATCATGCGGATGCCGGCGTGGTAGTCAGCCTGCATCTGCTCCCGGTGTTCCATGTACTGCTCAAGCCTCCACCGGATGAACCATGCCTTGAGTAGTCGGATCATGACGGGCAGTAGTCTTTCTGGGCGCACCAAAGCTCCTTGGCTGCCCGGAACATCCTCCACCCCCGCTGGATTTCCTTCTCGGTATGGATCACCATCTTTGCAACCCCCGGATGGGTTCGGCTGAAGAAGCAGTTGGCCGTCACCACTTTGGGAGCCGCCCCGTACAGACCGTTTGCGTAGGCTGCCGCCTGCATGTGGTGTTCGTCGTAGCATTCGACATCCTTGAGATCCCCGTCCTTGCCCTTGAAATCGATCAGGACGCCTCCCATGGCCTCATCCCAAGGCCGGTGGAGGTCAACCTTGCCGCCGTACCCATCGGTGCAGGAAAACGCCTTCTCGGCGCTCCAGCCACCGCCAGGGAAGTGCTTTTCAACCTCCTCCACCGCGCCGGCCACGAACAGGGACAGCTTGTTGTCGTAGGGCTTGTTCTGGTAGTGCCTTTCGATGGCCCCGTGAACGCGGGTTCCGAAGTCGGCGGCGTTGGCGGCTTGAGCCTTGGCATCGGCCCGGATGCGGGAAAGGAAGTCCTGCTCGGATTCCCCGTCCTTGAGCGGGATGGTGAGGGCTGACATGACGGCCTGCTCGACCATCCAGTTGACGAGCCCCGGAGCGGCAACGACCTTGCAGATGGTCGTGACCGAGGGGTAGAGATTCAGCTTCTTGGCATCCCGCAAGGTGGTCGGACGAATCCCGCCCGTGGTCTTGTTGGGCTGAGTGTAGGCCGGCTCCCCGTCCTTGGTGTACCAATGGCCAGAGTCGGAGGCAAATTCGGTTGTTTCGGACAGGTTCATGGCTAGAACGGTCGGTCGCTCTCGAAATCGTCAAAGCTGGAGGGTTGGGAGACAGGCCCCTTCTGCGGGCGTTGCAGCTTCTCCCACTCCTCGGTCACTTGGATCTTCCCTTTCCAGTAGTCCGAGAGGCTGTCGAAAGCCTTTTGGTCGAACTCATCGGGCTCAAGGGAAAGGTAGAAGGACGGGTTCACCTGTTCGGGGACTTGGAACCCTTTGGGGATGCTGCTGACCGCCGTCACCTTGGCCTTCTTCTTGTCGCTGTGCGTGACCTGAACCATGCAAGCCTTCCCCAGGATGTTCGCCACATCGAAGCCCATGAGTTCTTCGGGGGTGAAGTCCCGGCCACGCCAGTTGGCGAGGTCAGCCCGCAGGTTGGCCTTCTCGCCAAGGCTCGCGGTGTAGAACTTGCTCACGATGAAGGGCACATCATTGCCCTCCTTGTTCTGGAAGGTTTCCGTGGGAAGCTCCCAAAACACGACGATCTGGCGGCGGTAGTTGGGCTTGCCTTGGTACTCCCCCTCTTGGGTGCCGATGTCGATGATCTTGATGCACCGGGCCGGGTGGTTCCCAATTGGTGCCTGGACGAAATCACCGCTTCCGCTATCGCTGACTTTCATGCTTTCCTCACTTGATGAAGAACCGCAGGAGATCCTGTTCGGCTCGGGTGATGAGGCCGCAAAG
>CAYOGU010000470.1:0-2079 GCA_964403345.1 uncultured Syntrophus sp.
ATGGGTCTTTGCCATGTGAACACCTCCTTCTCAAATCATAGGGTGTCCACGAAAATGGGTCAACTCCGATAGATCCCTCAGTTCCAGATGTTGACTTTCATCAGAGCAAAGCGCGTACCTGGAATTAATATTCAATATTTACGGTCATCTAAGCAATTTTTCTCTTTCTTCCGCTGCCCGTCGGTGCCCACATAGTGGGCAGGTGCCAACAGGCATGGGCAGCGACAGCGTAATCCTTGCGGAAATGACCCCGCCAGCCACGAATTCCATGGGATCATAAAAGATGCCCCTTTCATATCAATCTTGCCGGGTATTTGAAAGCAGAAATCGTCCTCGGGGCCAGTCATTGTGCAGCCGCCGGAGAAGCTTGAATTCTAGGACAATCCCCCAAGGCGGACGGTTCAGTGGACGGAGCATTGGCGCGTCTGCAGTCCGCGGCCATCCGGACCAGGGCAGCCAGGGGGAAGAGGGCGTGGACTCGGCAGGCGAAGCGTAGCTTATATGGCCGTTGCAGAGGAATGGGAAAGCGGGTTCATGTCCGGGAGGACGGGGCAGGCTCTCCTTTGCCCAGGGCCAGACACACGGTTTGGGCCAGAACGTGTTTCGTAAGCGGCTTGGTCACGAAATGGACGATGCCCATCTCGGACTGGCGGTCGGAATCCTCCTGGTCTTTGATCCCCGAGCAGATGACGATCGGGATGCCGGGGCGAATCTTCCTGATCTCCCGGGCCACATCGAAGCCCGTCAGGTGCGGCATGGTCTTGTCGGTGATCACCAGATCGAAGGCCTGCGGGTCCTGACGGAAGAGCGCCACAGCCCGGGCCGGGTCCGACTCGGCGGTGACGCGATAGCCCAGGTCCTCCAGAATCAACTTACTCATGTTGACCAGGCTCTGCTCGTCGTCGATGGTCAGAATCGATTCCCCACTCCCCGTGACGGGCGCCTCTTCCACCTGCCTTTCCTCCTCGGCCAGCCGCTCGATCAGGGGAAGCAGGACATGAAAAACCGTCCCCTTTCCCACCTCGCTGTAGACCTTGATCCGGCCGCCATGTTCCCTGACGATCCCGTCAGCCACCGAGAGTCCCAGACCCGTCCCTTCCCCCTTCTCCTTCGTCGTGAAGTAGGGTTCGAAGATCCGCTCCAGAAGTTCCTTCTGGATGCCCTGGCCCGTGTCCGTGACAACGATATCCAGGTACCGGCCGGGCCTGAGGGCCTCGTCGTCCGGACCGATGGAAACCTCGTTCAGGACGATCGCCAGGACCCCGCCCGCTTTTCTCATGGCGTATCCGGCGTTGGTGGCCAGGTTCATGACCACCTGATGCATCTGTGTGGGGTCCGCCCAGACTGTGTCCGTAGTCGCGTTCAGCGACAGATTCACCTCGATGGTGGCTGGCAGGGAGGCCCGCATGAACTTGGCGACCTCTTTGAGGATGGGGCACAACGCCACGGCCTTCTTCTCCTGTTCGGCCATCCGGCTGAAGGAGAGGATCTGCTGCACCAGGTCCTTGGCCCGGTTAGCCGCCGTGAGGACCTGTCCCATGCCGCCATAGACCTTGGGCCGGTCCCGAACCTGTTCCTTGTAGAGTTCCGTATAGCCGATGATGGCCCCCAGGAGATTGTTGAAGTCGTGGGCGATGCCCCCGGCCAGTGCCCCGATGGCCTCCATCTTCTGGGTCTGTTGGAGCTGCTTCTGGCTTCTCTGGAGCCGCTGCTCCGTCTCCCTCCGTTCCGTGATGTCGTCCCCGGACATCAGGACGCCCGGGGCCCCTTTCCCGCCCTCGTTGGGGACGACGGTGTTGTGCCAGGCGATCAGGCGCAGTTCCCCGTTCGGGTTCATCACCCGGTTTTCTCTGTATTCGATGCGCCCCTTCCCCTCCCGGAGGAGCGCCCGGAAGGCCTCCCTGGCCACGGGGCGGTCCTCCGGGGCGACAAAGGCATCGAACCACTCCCGGCCGAGGATCTCCGCCTCCGGCTGCCCCAGGAGCTCGCACCCCTTCCGGTTGACCAGCGTCACCCGGCCCTCGCAATCCAAGACCACGAAAAGGATCCCCGCCGTATCGAGGTACATCTGGGCCCGGT
>CAYOGU010000471.1:0-2068 GCA_964403345.1 uncultured Syntrophus sp.
CGGAATACATTCAACGATGCGTGAATACCTTACAGACCGACCCACTCGCGAAGTTCGATACTGTCATACGGAACCCCCAACTGGCAACGGAACCGCCCACCGTGCAAGATGCCCCGCTCGTCAGTATCCTGTGTTACAACTATAATTACGGCCGCTACTTGAGACAGTGTCTCGCCAGTGCCTTCAACCAGACCTACCCGAACATCGAGATCTGCTTTTCGGACAATTCATCGACTGATGATTCGTGGGAAATCGCCCTGGAGTTCGCCAGGAAATACCCGGGGAAGATGCGATTGACCCGCAATCGCATGAACTTCGGGCCGGATTTCAACTTCGCCAATTGCAAACAGATGATGCGGGGCAAGTACTTCATCAACTTCTGTTCCGACGATGTCATGGAACCGGAATATGTGGAACGCTGTGTCAAGGTACTGGAATCGAATCCCAACATCGGATTTGCCCTGGTCAACCGCGCCATCATCGACGAGCAGGGGCGACGGACCGAGGAACCGCCGTTTTACAACCAGTCGTGCATCATCCCGGGAGAGGAACAGGCCGCGGTCTACATGATGGCCGGCATCAACCCGAGCGTGTCGCAAATCATGTACCGCAACGATATTGCCGACTCCAGGGCCGCAACCGGTGCACTCGGCGCCCGCTACTATGGGACCCGCATCCTCGATTTCAATATCAGCATCGATTTCGATATCGCCTACCTGAAAGAACCACTCCTGCTGCATCGTATCCATGGGCAGAGCGACACGAGCCAGGCGGACGCCAACCTGATGCCGGTCATCGGCCTGTATGTATTGAACCACCAATTCGCCGACATCGCAGCGACAAGGAACCTCAAAAAGGTAACGGACCGCCTGCCACAGTCACTCGATAAGCTCGCGAGCCTGGCCGTGCGCTACAGCGTGCGATCCCTGCTCGGCAGTAACGATCAGACCGCGCTGAAATACTTCTATCTGGCCGTGGCCATCAACCCTCGCCTTGTGGAAGACCCCATATGGAAACAGCTGAGGGATTATTGGCACGCTGACGAGGCGACCAGATCAAGCCTGCTTGAACAATTCAGGACTTCGAACAATCTGGCGACCCGGACCGTTTCGTATGATCCGCCCCCCGGAAGCATGCCGATCGACTCGGATGGCGGACCGGTTTCAGGTTTGAAGGAAAAGGCGGTTTAATCCAGCACATGTCGGAACACCGGATCGACACGAATATCGGACCCGTGGTCATGTTCGGCCTGGGCGTCCAGTTTCAGGATTGCTACCCCCAGCTGGTATTGGCGCTCGGCCGGGAGCCGGATTTTCTGTGCGATAACGCCCCGGAGAAATGGGGGCGCCAGTTCTTCGGCCGGTCCTGTATATCACCCGCCGAGCTGACGGGGCTGGGGAAGAATATCAGCGTGGTCATCACCATCCGGAGATACGAGGATGTCTACAGGCAGCTGCAGACCATGGGGATCCAGAACATCTTCGTGGCCTGCTACGATCAAGGCTATGATATCGTGCACGCCGTCAAGCGGCTGACACCACAACCGTCGAACCCCGAAGAACCTTTCGAAAGTCCGGTGAAAGGGAAATGGGCCCTGGTGACCGGTGCCTCGCGCGGGATAGGCCGTCAGATCGCCCTGGCCATGGCCGCTCTGGGTGCGAACATCATCGCCCATAGCCGTGACCTGGCCCACACCCGTGAACTTATCGAGAGATGCCGGGCGCTGGGCGTTCAGGCCGAGCCCATTGCCGCTGAATTGGGCAACCCCGCCGAACTGGCACAGTTGCTCGAAAGACTGGAGCACTATTGCCCGCCCATCGACATCATCTTCAACAACGCGGGCGTCGGTGGAGGGTTCGGCTGGGACCGGACGCTGGCGGTGAACCTCACCGGCGTCTACAACGGGCTCTTCCACGGGGCCCAGGTCCTGAGTGAACGCGACGGCGGCGCGATTATCAACACTGCTTCGGTAGCCGGCCTTGTGGGCCTCACCGGGCCAGCTTCAGACCCCACGCTCCCGGTGACCGAAGGAGCCGGCGCCTACACCGCGGCGAAGCACGGCCTCGTC
>CAYOGU010000472.1:0-2067 GCA_964403345.1 uncultured Syntrophus sp.
GCTGCCCCGTTTCTGCATCCACGATCTTAAGGTCCGTGCCGGGGAGCGGCACGCCTACGGTGCCCGGCTTCTCCGGGCCGCCCCAGGGGGTGGCCGTGCCCATCGGGGCCATCTCTGTGAGGCCGTAGACGTTGATGACGGGCCTGTCGGCAATGGCCTTGAGCTTCCCGATCAGCTCGACCGGAAGCGGGGCCGCCCCGGCCAGGAAGGCCTTCAGGGAGGAGAAGTCCCTCTTCTTGAAGGCCGGATCGGCCAAGAGCCCGATGTAGATCGTCGGCACGCCCGGCAGGATCGTCGGTTTGAACTTCCGGAGGATGTCCGCGATGACCTTTGGGTCGGGACGGGGGACGAGGATGTCGGTCCAGCCGGCCAGGATCGCCAGGTTCTGCATCCCCGTCCAGCCGGCGGAATGGAAGAAGGGGAAGACCGCCAGGATGCTCTCCTGGCCGTCTTTGGCCTCGGGGAAGGAGGCCCGGAGCTGCTGGCAGTTTGCGGAGAGATTGGCGTGGGTCAGCATCACCCCTTTGCCTACCCCTGTCGTCCCGCCGGTGTACATCAGGGCCCCCATCTCCTCCCAGCGGGCGGCGTTCGGGACCGGGGTGTCGGAATGCCGGTCCAGGAGCGGGAGGAATTCGTGCATCCCCTCCATGCCGGCCGGGGGTTTCACGTACAGCCCCTTGTGCAGGTAGGGCAGGAGCTTGTTGCCCGGAAAGGGGAGGTAGTCGGTGACGTGGCAGAGGACGACCGAGCGGACAGGGGTCTTTCCCCTGAGGTCCAGGACCATCGGAAGGCGGAGGTCCAGAGTGACGAGGGTCTTGGCGCCGGAGTCGTTGAGCTGGTGGGACAGTTCCTGCTCGGTGTAGAGGGGGTTGTTCGGGACAGGAACGGCGCCGATCCGCATGGCCGCGTAGTCGGCGATGACCATCTGGGGCATGTTGGGCAGGAGCATGGCGACCCGATCGCCCGCCTTCACGCCGAGCGCCGTCAGGGCCCTGGCGAAGCGGTTCACCTGCGCCTCCAACTCCCGGTACGAAATCTTTCTGCCCGCAAAGATAAGGGCCGTGCGGTTCGGGTACCGACCGGCTGTCCGGGTCAGGGTCTCCGGGAGGGTGATCCGCTCGAAATCCAGTTCTCTGGGGACGCCGGGGGGGTAGCTCTTGTGCCAGCTTCTCTCAAAACCCATTGCTTCACTCCTGATTCAGGCCGGGATTCCGGCCCCTGCTCTTACCCGAATAGCATCGAACCCGTCGGTTGGCAAGCCCTTATATCGGGGCCGCCCTGTCCGCCACGGGGGATCCGGTTGATCCAAACCCTTTGACAGGCATGGGGGTCTTGTGGTCTATTGGGATCAACCGTTCCGGAGGGGTGGCGCTGACCGGCGGGACGCGGTGCCCGGTTGGATCTGTTTCGTCAAGGTATGCGCAGTCCCGCCGAACGGAATGAGAAAGGATCGAGAGAGGAAAGATGACCCATTATTCAGACCCGGACGAAGGGATGCACTACGAAGGGTACTGCATCCGTCCGCCCAGCGAGGCGGACAGCATCCTCCTGCAGGTCACCGTGGGCTGTTCGCACAACCGCTGCAGCTTCTGCGGGACTTACACGGACAAGCGCTTCAGGATCAAGGACGACGAGGTCATCCTGGGCGACATCCTCTGGGCCTCCCGCCACCTTTCCCGTGAGGACCGCCTTTTCCTCATGGATGGCGACGCCCTGATCATTCCCCAAAAAAGGCTCCTCTGGATTCTGGAACGGATCCGGGAGCATCTTCCCAATGTGAAAAGGGTCGGGGCCTACGCGAACACCAAAAGCATTCTGAAGAAGAGCCTGGAGGAGCTCAGGGCGCTCAGGGAGATGAACCTCGGGATCCTCTACTACGGCATCGAGACCGGCGACGACGCGCTCCGTGAGGCGATCCGGAAAGGCTCGACGGCGGCGATTGCCATCGAGGCGGGGCGGAAGATCAAGGAGGCGGGGATCCTCCTTTCGGTCACGGTCCTTCTGGGGATCGCCGGCCGTCCCCACTCCCTCCGCCACGCCCGGGCGACCGGCGAGCTCCTGAGCGCC
>CAYOGU010000473.1:0-2062 GCA_964403345.1 uncultured Syntrophus sp.
ACGGGAACGCCGTCATCATCGACCACGGCCTGGGCCTTTCGACCCTCTACGCCCACATGAGCGCCATCCAGGTCCGCCCGGACCAGGCGGTCAAGCGGGGGGAGGTCATCGGAACGTCGGGGACCACGGGTCTGGCGGGCGGAGACCATCTCCACTTCGGGATGGCGATCCACGGCCAGTTCGTCGATCCGAGGGAATGGTGGGATCCCCACTGGATCCAGGACAACGTCGCGAAGAAACTGTCCGCCGGCCTCTAGTCTCAGGATTTGCCGATATCGCGGTGGGCGATGTTGGCGAAATAGCCCTTGTCGGTGAAATAGGCGCCCAGGTGGTTGGCCATGACCACCGAACGGTGATGCCCTCCGGTGCAACCCAAGGCGATGTTGATTCGGGATTTCCCCTCGTTTTCGTACAGGGGGATGAGGAAGGCCATCAGATCCACGAGCTTTCCAAGGAAGACCTTTCCGCCTTCCGATTCCAGGACGTAATCGCGGACCTTGGGATCGTGTCCGTCGAGGGCGCGCAGCCCTTCCACAAAATAGGGATTGGGCAGGAAGCGGACGTCCAGGACGATGTCCGCGTCGGCCGGCAGCCCGTAACGGTAACCGAAGGACGTGACGTTGATCACGAGCCTCTTTTCCGGCGTGGCCCCCAGAAAGTGGCGCTGGACGACATCCTTGAGCTGGTGAACGTTGCAGGAAGTGGTATCGATCACCTTGTCGGCCATCCCCTTCAGGGGGGCCAGTTTCTCCCGCTCCTGGGTGATGCCGTCCATCAGGGAACCGCGCGGGGCCAGCGGGTGGCTTCGCCTGGTCTCGCTGAACCGGTGCAGGATGGCCTCGTCCGAGGCATCGAAAAAAAGGATCTCGATGCGGTAGCCCTTTTCGTTGAGCCGGGTGAAGATTCGGGGATATCTCGCCAGGAGCCCCTTTTCACGCAGGTCCATGACCATGGCGACCTGCCTGATTCCCTTGGTCGGTTCGGACTGAATCTCCAGGAACTTGGGCAACAGGACCACGGGCAGGTTGTCCACGCAAAAGAATCCGATGTCCTCGAGGGCTCTGAGGGCGGTGCTCTTGCCCGAACCGGAAAGCCCCGTAATGATCACCACGCGCATCGGTTTGGCCATCGTTCATCCCCCTGTCGGATTTGACGCCGCCAGCCCCTTCAGCGGTCCGCGTCCCGCCCTTTTCCGGGATCGCTCTGTCGAATCGGCCTCTGGTCCTTCCGCTGGGCCGCGATGAGACCGGAAATCCCTTCCATCACCTGTTCCGCGGTTCCGGAGGCATCCCCCGGAGCCGCCACGTCCAGGCAGGGAAGCCGGACCCCGACGATCTCCCGGACCGATCCGTCCCCGCCGTCCCGTTTCGCCCCATCGCGATCGCCGTTCCCGGAAAGCCGGACGACGAGATCCACGCGGGTTTCACGGCAAAGGGCCTCAACGCCCATCAGGCTCTCCACCCGCATCACCCCCCGTCCGCGCAGGGCGATCCATCCCCGCGTCCTCTCGTGCCCACGCCCGAAGAGCCGCTCTCCCCTCCCCTCCAGGACGACGACGTCATCGGCGACCCAGAAGCCCCCCCGGGCAACGAGTTCGAGGCCGCAGAGAGTCTTGCCGGAGCCGCTGGCGCCCGTGATCAGGACACCGAGCCCCGACACCCGGACCAGGACGCCGTGGAGGACCACGCGCCTCAAGCCGATCTCCCGGATCAGGCCGATCAGCCGGCTCTGCAGGAGGGTGGCGTCGTAACGGGATGTGAAAAAGGGGATCCCCGCCCTCCTCGACTGTTCAGCCAGGGAGGCGGCCATGATCCCGGGGCCGCAGAAGGCCGCACAGGCGATGTTCCGGTTAGACCGTGCGGCAACGGAGGGCCAGGACATCTCTGGCCGGCCGTCGGACGCTTCCTGCTCCAGAAGGACGATGGACCTTGGGGGGACGGTCCCCCGGGGGGTGCCCCACCGGACCACGTTGGACACCCGTCCGGCGATCGCCAGACCGCCTCCGGGATCGGTGCATCGGGTGATTCCCAAACGATCGCCGAAGACCATCAGGTCTTTCACG
>CAYOGU010000474.1:0-2059 GCA_964403345.1 uncultured Syntrophus sp.
ACCAGGATCGCCACGATCCCCGTGGGCTACGGCGACGGCTTCGGCTGGCTCCTGGGAAACCAGGGGGAAGCCCTGATCCGCGGGAGGCGCGTCCCCATCGCCGGCCGGATCTCCATGGACATGTGCACCCTGGACGTGAGCCAGGTCCCCGACTGCGCCGTCGGCGACGAGGCGGTCCTCCTGGGCGAGCAGGGCCAGGAGCGGATCACGGCCGACGAGATCGCCCGGAAGGTCCAGTCGATTCCCTATGAGATCCTCTGCGCCCTGGGCAAAAGGGCGCCGCGGATCTTCCTGCACAAGGGCCGGACCGACCGGGTGGAGCCGAGGCTCCGGCGGATCTTCATCCCCGACGAAGAGAAGTCGATTGCCCGGATCGACAGCATCGTGCGCCACTGCTTCCAGACCCGGGCCCGCAACGACGAACTCGGAGACGCGATCTACTACGAGATGTTCGAGACCCTCTTCGGCAAGGAGGACCGGCAACTCGAACTCCGGGACGACTTCCGCTACGCCATCCGGGTCCAGGAGTTGAAACCCGACAAGGGGACCCCGGACCCGCCGAAGCGGGACTACTTCCGGGTCACGACCCGCGTGGAATACACCAAGGCCCTGCGCAACGACCTGTTCATGATCGGCTGCGCCCTCGACAACGAGCAGCTCGCCGCCTTCTTCGAGGACAAGCGCTGCGAGTACCGCTGGCTCCTGAACCGCGGGGAAGACCTCATCCCCGAACGGGATTTCCGCGTGAACCGCGTCCGGATCGACCAGGCGGACGTCCCGATCCTCCGCACGGAGAAGAGTCCGCGAGGCTATGAGGTGTGGTGCGGTTCGGAGGCTCTCAAGGGGAAGCTCAACCGCCAGGTCCGCTTCGAGATCGAGATCGAGACCAAGCAACTCAAGGACAACCGGCTCTTCTCGGCCTACCTGGTCTACCCGACCCGGGGGATGGAGATCTCCTTCGAGTACCCGGGGACCGGGATGCACAATGTTCGGGACGTGGGGTTCTTCGCAGGAAAGCACCCCTATCCCGAGGTGATCCGCCGGGAGGGAGAATCGGTCACGCTGAAGCTCGGCAACGACGCCTGGATCTTTCCAACGAGCGGCGTGACGTTCGTATGGGATTTGTGAAAACCGGCAACGGAGCCAGGGTTTCTCAGGGCTCGGGATCTTTTTCCGACCCCGGGCGTCCTCGCTGCGCTGCCGGTGGGGGGTGGAATTGGGGATATCATCCCCGCGTTGAAAACGGGGCAGCGTTTTATCCGGCATCATCAAAAAAAGATAAAGGTATGGAGGATATGGAAAAATTGCGGGTGGGTGTGATCCTGGGGGGGATGTCCTCGGAACGGGAGGTTTCCCTGAACAGCGGCCGGAACGTCTTCGACAACCTCGACCGGGAGACCTACGACCCCAGGGCGATCTTCATAGACGGCGGGGGCCGCCTCTGGGTGATCCCCTGGCAACTCATCTCCCAGAACACGACGACGGACATCACCGAACGACTCGAGACGGAGGCGCGTCGCATCGCCTACGAGGAACTCCGGGATGAGATCGACTTCGCCTTCATCTCCCTCCACGGGAAATTCGGGGAAGACGGCTGCATGCAGGGGCTCCTCGAGCTCCTGAGGATCCCTTACACGGGACCGGGCGTCCTGGCCTCGGCCCTGGGCATGGACAAGCACATCCAGCAGATGATCCTCCGGGCCGAGGGGATCGGCGTCCCCGACAGCGATCTCATCCACGAGGAACAGTGGCGAAGCGACCGGCCGGGGGTCACGACGAGACTCCTCGGACGGTTCAAGCTCCCGCTGGTCACGAAGCCTCCGCGCGAGGGGTCGAGCATCGGCGTCACCTTGGTCCGGGACGAGGCGTCCCTCGTCCGAGGCATGGAGGAGGCCCTGAAGTGGGACAAGGCGGTCCTGGTCGAGGAGTTCCTGGAGGGGATGGAATTCTCATCCATCATCCTGGAGGAGGAAGGCGAACCCCAGGTCCTGGAAGTCACCGAGATCACCCCCGAGAGCGAATACTTCACCTACGACGACAAGTACATGCCCGGCCGCTG
>CAYOGU010000475.1:0-2052 GCA_964403345.1 uncultured Syntrophus sp.
GACCGCCTTCATGGCCAGGCGGTAGAGCTGCTTGTCGCACTGGAAGCGGGTGGACTGGACGGCCGGCCCCTTGGAGGCGTTGAGGAGCCGGAAGTGGACCGCGGTCCGGTCGGCGATCCGGCCCATCTGGCCGCCCAGGGCGTCCACCTCCTTGACGAGCTGGCTCTTGGCCAGGCCTCCGATCGCGGGGTTGCAGGACATGAGCGCGATGGCGTCGAGGTTGATGTTGAAAAGGAGCGTCTCGCAGCCCATCCGCGCCGCGGCCAGGGCCGCCTCGCAGCCCGCATGGCCGCCCCCGACGACGATGACGTCATAGTCCCGGTTCAACGCAACCTCTCCCAACGTCTTTCCCCCCTTGCCCAAACCGGAGGGTCGAAAAAAGCTCCCGAACCCGGCGAAACCAGGGCCCGGAAGCCCCGGCATGAATAGGCGACTGCTGCCGAAATGCTTGCAGTTATGGGGTGAATCTAATATGATCGGCCCCTAAAAGACAACAGGAAAAGAGGACGCCGTGCCGAAACCGGCCTTCTGGAACAACACCAAGCGGTACTACGATCTGAAGAGCTACTGGGTAAACCGCTTCGGATGCCGCGTCCACAAGCTGCCGATCGACGCCGGCTTCACCTGCCCAAACCGGGACGGACGCCTCGCCGAGGGCGGGTGCATCTACTGCGACGGCAGGGGATCGGCCCTGCGCCAGGCCGGGGAGCTCCCCTCGGTGGCCGAGCAGATCCGCCGGGGGCAGGCCTACTACCGGCAGAGGCCGAAGGCCGAGAAGTTCGTCGCCTACTTCCAGACCTTCACGAACACTTACGGCACGCCACAGCGGCTGCGGACCTTCTACGACGAGGCCCTGGCCCAAAAGGACGTGATCGGGCTTTCCATCGGGACCAGGCCCGACTGCCTTCCCGACGAGGTGCTTGCGCTGATCCGCACCTACGCCGAGCGTTGCCACCTCTGGCTGGAGTTCGGCCTCCAGTCGATCCACGACCGGACACTCCAGGCGATCAACCGGGGCCACGGCGCGGCGGCCTTCCTGGATGCGGTAAAACGGGCGGCCGGCGGATCGATCCTGATCTGCGTCCACATCATCGTAGGCCTGCCGGGCGAAACGCGCGATCAGATCCTGGAGACGGCCCGGACGATCTCAGGACTCCCCATCGGGGGGATCAAGATCCACAGCCTCCTGGCCCTCGGGGGAACGCCCCTGGGCGAGCGCTACCGCCGGGGAGATCTGGACCTCATGACGCAGGAGGAGTACGCCGGGACGGTCTGCGACATCCTGGAGATTCTCCCGCCGGAGATGGTGATTCAGCGCCTCACCGCCGAGGGATACCGGGACATCTTCCTGGGGCCAGACTGGGCGGCCAACAAGCTCGCCGTCATCAATGCCATCGACCGGGAACTGGAACGGCGGGACACCTGGCAGGGGGCCAGGTACAAGAAAGGAACGGCATGATCGGAATCGTGGACTACCGGGCGGGGAATCTCACCAGCGTGGCCCGGGCCTTGGAATTCCTGAAGGAACCCTGCATCGTCACCGGGAATGCCAAGGTCCTCGACGGAGCGGACCGGATCATCTTCCCCGGCGTCGGGGCGGCCGGGGCGGCGATGGAGAACCTCCGCCAGAGCGGCCTGGACAAGCACCTGCAGCGGTGGGTCCGGGAGGGGCGGCCGGTCCTCGGGATCTGCCTGGGAACCCAAGTGATCTTCGAACACAGCGAGGAGGACGACGCGGCCTGCCTGGGGATCGTCCCAGGAACGGTCCGCCGCTTCCCCAAGGACCTTTCGGCCGAGGGACGCGCCCTGAAGATCCCCCACATGGGCTGGAACCGCGTGGCCTTCGAGCGGGAGCACCCGGTATTTGCGGGTCTCCCCGAGGGGTCGGAGTTCTACTTTGTCCACGCCTACTACCCTGCCCCTTCCGACGGGAGTTGGGCGATCGGCTGGACCGACTATGGGATCCGCTTCTGCGCCGCCGTGGCCAGGGGAAGCCTGTGCGCGGTCCAGTTCCATCCCGAGAAGAGCGGCCGGCCGGGGCTCAAGATCCTG
>CAYOGU010000476.1:0-2052 GCA_964403345.1 uncultured Syntrophus sp.
AAACTGGCGCAGCACCGCCACGACCGAAGCCGCTACATCTTCAACGCCACGGAACAGATCCGGCTCCAGGAGGAGCTCCTGGCCAACGACCGGGCAGCGAACCCCTCCCTCCACGACCACGCCTGGGACAGCAGCCTGCAGGACCGCCCGCCCGAAGAACCAGGGAAATAGGATCGGCACCCTCGCTTGCCTTCCTGCCTCAGGTCATCCGCCGTATGTCCGTCCGCATGCACTAGGAAGCATTCAAAACCGACAGCAGTTCTTTCGGAAGGCGCCGGGCCTTCCGTTCCGTTCCCATGCAGGCCAGTGTTACCCGGGCGTCCGCCAGAAGTGTCCCGTCCGAAACCCGGATCACCTTCTGCCCCAGGGTGAAGGTCCCGCCGGTTACCTTCAAGACAGAGGTCTCCACACGGAGGTGATCGTACAGGACGGCCGGGGAAAGGTAGTCGATCTCCAGATGGATCACCGGGATGAGGAAGCCCCGGTCCTGGAGTTCCCGGAGGGAGAGGCCGCGGTCCCTCAAAAAGTCCGTCCGGCCCTGCTCCAGGTAACGCAGGTACTTGGCGTAGTAGACCACGCCGCCGGCGTCCGTATCCTCGAAGTACGTGCGGATCTCTGTCATGCGTTCTCTTCTCCTCTTCTCATATGGCCTCGGCCGATCTCAGGTGTGCCCCAAGAGTCCATCCCCCGGCCGCCCACCGCATCGCAACATCCCGTAATGGACGGCCAGGCCCGCGACGAAACCCACGGCCATGTTCGTCAGGAGGGACACCGCCACGGTGATAGCCAGGGGAACCAGGTCCCATCCCGGCCGGACATCCCGGACGAACTTCGTCAGTTCGATCCCCACAAGAAACATCATCGCCCCGATGATCGCCGGAGGAAAGGCGGCAAAGAGGCCGGCGATGGCCGCAGCGAAGAAGAGGCCCAAGCCGATCTCGATCCCGCCCTCGATGAGATTGGTCCCGCCGGTCCTCGCCCCGAAGTAGTACTGCCCGGCCAGTCCCCCCGAGCCATGGCACATGGGCATCCCCCCGAAGAAGGGGGTGATGAGGTTCATGATCCCCTGGTTCCAGGAGAGTTTCCCCACGCCCACCGGCCGGTCGGGGAAATAGGTCGTGATCAGGGCGGCCGTGGCGATCGTGGCGTTGGTGATCGTCAGCGGGATCTGGGCAAACCCGGCCAGGACCAGGGAATTCCAGATCTCCTTCGGGCTGAACCCGGTGAGGGGCGGGGGAGTGAAACGGACCAGCTCCGCCGCGGGGAGATGCCCTTCGTAAGCGACGATGGCGACCCCCAGGAGCATCAGGACCACGGCAGCAGGGGCGTACCGGCTGTCCTTGAGCAGAAGGACGATCGCGACCGCGACGATCCCCAGGACCCAGCCCCCGGCCATCATCTTCAGGGCTTCGACGGCGAGGAGGAGCCCCAGGGTCGCCTGGATCCCCCGGACGACGCTTCCGGGAGTGATCTTCGAGAGCCTCACGATGGCCCCGGTCGAGGCCAGGAGCACCCAGACGATCCCCATGGCGAAACCGGAAGCGTAGATCAGGGAAGGCGTCCACTGCTGGGCAATGGCAACGACGGCCAGGACCTTCATCGGCTCGATGGGCATGGGGAGCTTGTAGACGAGCCCCGTCACGGCATTCGCCAGGCCCATCATGACCAGGAACCCCGTTGGGTCCAGGCCGCAGACGGCGATGTAGCCGATCGCCAGGGGGAAGAGGGTTCCGAAATCCCCCATCGAACCGGCCAGTTCCCTTAGGTTGAACTCGAACGACCCGATCTTCATTCCTTGTTTTCCAAGGCCCCCCGGCGGTTCGCCCCGCCCTTCCCGCCGCGCTGCTGCAATTTTTCCCCGGTGCCTATGCCATGGCTATGGGGCTTTCCCGCGGACCTGCTCACACTTTTTCCAGAAGCACAGCCCGGCTCAGGGCAACGGCCGGCCTTTCCAGAAGCCGAAAGCCCGCCTCAAGGCACGCCGCGGCCATCCCCTCAAAGGTCCCGAGTGTCACGTGGAGCTTCGGTTCGACCAGGATGAACCGCCCCCCC
>CAYOGU010000477.1:0-2046 GCA_964403345.1 uncultured Syntrophus sp.
GCCCTCCTCCGATGACCACGGCCTTTTTGATCTTTCCCTCATCCGCCACCTTGCGCAGAAAGTCGGCGTCTCCCATGGACTGCAGCGTAGTGATTCCATCGAGGCCGGCACCAGGGACTGGGGGCATCCGGGGAACAGAACCGGTGGCAATGATCAGCTTGTCATAGGTGATCTCGCCGGTCTCCCCTGTGATCGTCCTTCTGAAGGACAGCATGCGGCGCTCCCGGTCGATCGCGGTCACCTCTGTATGGACCTGTGCATCGATGTCCTTGGCGTTGAGGTAGAACTGCGGGTTCCGGACCACCCCCGCGGGCGTGCACAGGAGCATGTTCCGGTCGTCGAAGCAACCTCCTACGTAGTAAGGATATCCGCAGGAGGCCATGGACAGGTCCCCATCCTTCTGGAGGATGATCACCTCCGCATCGTTGTCGATCCTCCTGGCCTTGGCGGCCGCCTTGGGACCGGCCGCAGAACCGCCGATCACCACGATTCGTTTTCTCTTTTCCATGAGTATCTCTCCTTTTTATGATTGGTCTCGGTCGCCAACGGGATCAGTCATAGGCGCGGCGGATCTCCTCGTTGCCCATGACATCTCGGGTGACTTCCCTCCAGAACGGAGAATCCCAGGTATGAAGTCCTTCATGCATCAAATAGTATTTCTGGGGAATCGGGTGGGTGCCGAAGACGGCTTCCATTCCGAACCGCGACTGGATGAAATCCCTGAAGAAGCCGATCCTCGGACAGGGCGGGTAGCCGACGATCAGACCCGTGGCCAGGTGGATCACCTCAGCCCCATTGCGGAGCATCTCCTCCGGGGCATACTCGACATTACCACCTGGGCAGCCGTCACAGGTCGCATATCCTACCAGGCTTACGTCCCGGTCCCGATAACAGCTGAAAGCCCCCGCCCGCTCCCGAAGAGCCCGAAAACACTTACCGCCCGAACAACGGTGATAGCGGTCGCAGATGATAATCCCGATCTTGACCGGATCCTTCCGTTCCATCTCCCCCCTCCTTTCGATCGAAGCCAACTTCCCGCATCTCCCTCCTACCGGCAGCAATTCCCCGTCCGCTGCAGGTCAGGATGCCGCAACGCGCCTCGCGTCCGTGGCCAGTCATTCCGCCCCGATTTCCCATGATGCCATCATCCTCACCGGGATCGAGGTCCTGACGGCCCGGCATCGATCCGCCAGCCGGCCGTTACAGGCCTGTTCCACGTACCACATAGGACCGAATCGCCTTGTGAAGGGTATTGGCCGCCAGAAGCGCACAGTGCCTGTGATCGTCGGGCAAGCCCCCCAGGTATTCGAGAACCGCATCCTGGGTGATGCGCATGGCTTCGCGGACCGTCCTCCCCTCGGCCAGAGACGCTACGGCGTCACAGGCGGCAATCGTGAAGAAACAGCCGGTGGTCCGGAAACGGACTTCCCGGATGCGACTGCTGAAAATTCGCACAAAAAATTCGTCGGTGTCGCCGCAGGGTCCGGTGATGACGGCATGACCATCCGGTTTGTCCATCGGGCCCATGTGGGTCGGTTCCATGACGTGATGGATGACTTTTGCTGAAACCCCCTCTTCTCCAGCCACTGTTCCTCTTGATTTTTCCTTCCCGTATAAATCATCCTCAACCACAGTTTACTTTCCTCCATGATTACCCCCCGCTTATCCGAGGGAATACACCACGTTTCTCCACAAGGCCCGGATGTCGGCGGAGATCGCGCCGCCGGTGTACTCGATGATCGTGGTCTTCATGATCTGCGCCTTGGTGACCGCCGGATCGTAACGGATCCGCCCCGCCATTCGGACACCTCGCTGACCGGTCTCCTGCTCGATCCGATCGGCCATTTCGGGGTTGATGTCCCATTTGTTGATGCAGAGAATCATGGGGATCCGGAAATGGCTCGTCAGGTCCACGACGCGCTGGACATCGTGCAGGCCCGAACAGGTCGGCTCCGTCACGGCAAGAACGAGGTCGGCTCCGGTGATGGAGGCGATGACCGGGCACCCGATGCCCGGGGAGCCGTCGGCGATCAGTAGGTTGAACCC
>CAYOGU010000478.1:0-2044 GCA_964403345.1 uncultured Syntrophus sp.
CACTAACGAAAGCCACCATCTCATTTTCAGCGTCGCCGCCGGTGAGCCTCAGCCTCTTCGTCACGGCAAGGATTGCCGGGATTCCCTACGAATCGACGTTCAGGGAGGTGCTCCCGTTTCTGGGGCTCATCTCGGTACTGACCCTGGCTGTGGCCTACTGGCCGGACCTGTCCATGTGGCTGCCCAGGATGATGGGCTACGTTCGGTGACGCGGTGGCGGTGATGGACAGTCGATCCTACGGATCGTACAATGCTAAGGAGACTTGCTCCAGGCAACAGGTCCTACAATGATTGATTTTTCAACGGGTAGAATATTTTCATGGAGGTAACAGAATGATTAAGCAGAAGGAAACTTACGAAGTGCCCTACGGCTATCGCGCCAGGATCGGGTTGGTGGTTGTCGGGCCGAACCTCAACCCCACGCCGGAGATTTCGCGGATGATGCCCGACTATGTTCAGATCCGCGAGACGCGGATCCACATGGACCCGGTGGTCAACATCGAGGAGTGCTCCAAGCTGAGCGGCCCACTGGGCAACGCCGCGGGCCTGTTGGCCGAAGGCCTCTGCTCGCCCCTTCTCGGGAACCGTTCGGCGATCGCTTTCGCCTGTACGGCCGGTTCGCTGGTCGGCGGCCCCGGCTGGGACAAGAAGGAAGTGAAGATGATGGAGGATGCGGTGGCGAATTTCCCCAGCACGCGCTACATCGACGGGAGGCTGGTGGCCTCGAAGGGGTTTCCGGCCACGACCACGGCCACGGCCGTGGAGGCGGCGATGCATTTCATGGGTTTCAAGAAAATCGTCATCACGGGGCCTTACATCGATGAGCTCAACGAGCGTTTCCGGATTTTCTATACGAATTCGGGCTTCGAGGTCCTGAAAGTGAACGGTTTGGGGATCGAGGATCTCTACGAGATGGGCGCCACGAAGCCTTCCCAGGCCTATAAGGCGGCGCTGGAGGTATTCGACCCCAAGGCGGACGGCATCTTCATCGGCTGCACCAATTTCCGCTGCAGCGACGTGATCGAGCAGTTGGAGCAGGATACGGGGAAGCCCGTGGTGACGGCCAACCAGGCTACGGCATGGCACCTCATGAAGCTCCTGGGAATCGGGGAGCCGATCGAGGGCTACGGGGAATTGCTGCGGCGCCCCAGGCTGTAAAACAGCGGTTTCGGAAGCGTGATCAAGGGTTGGGCGGGGATCCCCGCCCAACCCCCAACCGAGCGAATCATCAGCAAGGAGTCGAAAGATGAAACGTCTGGCATTGATCCATACGGTCATTTTTCTCGCCGATATGTTCAAGAAGAAGCTGGCAGCGAGCTATCCGGGTCTTCAAAGCTTCCATGTGGTGGACGAGAGCCTCATCCAGGGCCTGTTCGCGGCGGGGGGCATGACCCCCGGAATCGCCCGTCGCCTCGCCGGACAGGCGGGCCTGGCCCGGGACGCCGGAGCGGAGGTGATTCTCTTCACCTGCTCCTCGACCTCCCCGGCAGTGGATTTGGTCCGGCCGCTGATCGACGTGCCGGTCCTCAAGATCGACGATCCCATGGCCGAGCGGGCGGTGCAGACCGGCGAAAAGATCGGCGTGATCTGCACGGCGAAGACGACCCTTCAGCCCTGCCAGGACCTGATCCGACAGCATGCGGTTCGACTGGACCGGAAGGTGACTGTCCAGGGCCATCTCGAAGCGGCCGCCTTTGACGCGGTCCTGGCCGGGGACAAAGCCCGTCATGACGAGTTGGTCATCGGGGCCGCGATGGAATTGGGCCGCGAATGCGACGTCGTCGTCCTGGCCCAGTCCTCCATGGCTCATCTGGCGCCGGGATTGGAGGAGAAGCTCAAACGGCCCGTTTTGGCCGCGCCCGATCTCTGTGTCGAGTCACTGGCCGGATATCTGAAAGATTGAGGTGCGTCGAAAATTCAAATCGTGCTTCAGGGAACCTTATTCCCCTCCATTCAGAGGGAACTGAAAAATAGAGGAGAGACAGAATCATGAGACCCTATTTTGAGAAGATGGATGAGTTGGGGAAGCCATTGCGTGCTGCGC
>CAYOGU010000479.1:0-2030 GCA_964403345.1 uncultured Syntrophus sp.
TTTCCTCGACGACTGCCCCGTCCGGGGGACTGGCGACTACTACTATCGGGATCCCCGCTATGTGGGCCTCGTCACTTTGGAGGACCTCGTCGTGATGGTCGACGAGATGGGAATCGAACACGGTTACGACGTGGACCGCGTCCTTCAACTCGGGGCCAAGATGGAAAAGACGATCGGCCGCCGGCTCCGCTCCGAGGTCGTCTACAGCGGACGCACCCTCAAGGAGGGACATCCGGAATTTGCCCGGCCTGGCCTGGGAATCCTCATCGAGCAGCTTGGGGAGAAACCTGGCCAGTTGGTCCCGCCCGAATGGCCCGAGAGGGCCGTGCTGCCGGAAAAATGGGGTCCCCGGGCCTGGGGAAAATGACCGGATAAGGAGGCGTGATGGGGAAGCTTTTGTGGAGTCCGTCTGCGGAGCGGGTGAAGGCCAGCAATCTTTCCCGGTTCATGGCCTTCGTGAACGACCGGCATGGGCTTCGGCTGGGCGATTACGGGGGGCTCTGGAGCTGGTCGGTGGAGCGGGTCGGGGATTTCTGGGCCGCGCTGTGGGATTTTTCCGGAGTGACCGCCTCGCGGCGATGGGACGAGGTGATCGACGATCCCGGGAGGATGCCGGGGGCGCGGTGGTTTTCCGGAGCCCGCCTCAACTTTGCCGAAAACCTGCTGCGCTACCGCGACCGGGAGACGGCCCTGATCTTCAAGGGGGAGGGGCAGCCGGTCCGGAGGGTGACCTACGCCGGGCTCTACGACGAGGTGGCGCGCCTGGCCAAGGCGTTGAGCGGGATGGGGGTGGTTCCGGGGGACCGGGTGGCGGGCTTCGTCCCGAACATGCCCGAGGCGGTGACGGCGATGCTGGCCGCGGCGAGCCTGGGAGCACTGTGGTCCTCCTGTTCGCCCGATTTCGGGATCAAGGGGGTCCTGGACCGTTTTGGCCAGATCCGGCCGAAGGTCCTGTTCGTCGCCGACGGCTACTTCTTCAAGGGGAAGAAACTGGACTCCCTTTCCCGGGCGGCCGAGATCGTCCGGGCGATCCCCTCGGTCGAGAAGGTCGTGGTGATCCCCTACACCGAACAAAAGCCGGGGATCGGAAACCTCCCCAACGCGGTGCACTACCATGAGTTCCTGGCGCCCGGGAAGGGACTTGAGATCCCCTTTGCGCAGTTGCCCTTCGACCACCCCCTCTATATCATGTTCACCTCGGGGACGACGGGGCTTCCCAAGTGCATGGTCCAGAGCGCCGGGGGGATCCTCCTGCACCACCTCAAGGAGCTGGTCCTCAATACGGACCTCAAGCGGTCGGACACGATCTTCTACTTCACGACCTGCGGCTGGATGATGTGGAACTGGCTGGTGAGCTCGCTGGCCGTGGGGGCGAAGGTGGTGCTCTTCGACGGGAACGCCTTCCACCCCGAGCCCTCGGCCCTGTGGGGCCTGGCGCAGGACGAGCGGATCAGCGTTTTCGGGACGAGCGCGGGCTACATCGGCGCCCTGATGAACGAGGGGGTGAAGCCCGGGAGGAAGTACGATCTTTCCGCCCTCAGGACGGTCCTTTCGACGGGCTCGCCGCTCTCCGAGGAGGGGTTCGAGTACGTCTACCGGGAGGTGAAGGGGGACCTCCAGCTTGCCTCGATCTCCGGGGGCTCGGACATCAACGGCTGCTTCGCCCTGGGGAACCCGATGGGGCCGGTCTACGCCGGGGAGCTCCAGTGCCGGGGCCTGGGGATGAAGGTCGAGGCCTTCGACGAGTCTGGGAAGCCCGTGCGCAACCGCCAGGGGGAACTGGTCTGCACGGCGGCCGCGCCCTCGATGCCGATCTACTTTTGGGACGACCCTGAGGGGAAGAAGTACCATGCGGCGTACTTCGACGTGTACCCGGGGATCTGGCGGCACGGGGACTACATCCTGATCAACGACCGGGGCGGGGTGGTCATCTACGGACGCTCGGACGCCACGCTGAACCCCGGGGGGGTGCGGATCGGGACGGCGGAGATCTACCGGCAGGTGGAGACGATCGAGGGGATCGTGGATTC
>CAYOGU010000480.1:0-2016 GCA_964403345.1 uncultured Syntrophus sp.
CATGCTCATGGAACGCAGCCAGGGCATCTCGTCGTCGACCAGCAGGACCGAAAAGGAGGGGTAGAGGGTTCTCTTCATGGGCACACTCCTGGGTTTAAAACGGGCAGTGACATGATCACCGTGGTCCCCCTGCCCGACACGGACCGAAAGACGAGACGACCCCCGTGTTCCTTGACGATCGCGGCACTGACCGAAAGCCCCAGCCCTGTGCCGCCCATTTCCCGTTTCGTCGTATAGAAGGGATCCGTCACATACTGGAGTTGATCCGGCGCAATGCCGATGCCTTCGTCGGCGACCTCCACTTCGACCGTCCGCTCCGCCTTGTTGCAGCGCGTGGTGAGCGTGATCCCCCTGCCACGGTCGGGAAGCGCCTGGCAGGCGTTCAGCAGGAGGTTCACGATCACCTGCTCGATGCGCTGCGCATTGCCCCTGACCCTCGGCAGGTCCTCGGCGTAAAGGGCGTGAAAGGCATCGGTGGACTTGCGGATGTTGTTGTTCATGAGGCGGACGGCCGCCTCCGCAACGACGTTCAGATCCACGTTCTGCTCGAAGTCGGAACTGCTGCGGCGGCTGAAATTCTTCAGGTCCTCCACGATGCGCCCGATGCGGTTGGATGCGCTGATCGTCTCGGTCAGCATGGGCTCGATGTTCTCCCGCACCTCCGAATAGTGCCACCTTCCCAGTCGGAAATCGCCTTCGTTCTTGTATCGCTCCTCGGCAATTTCCTTAATGTCTTTGTACATCTCGGAAAGCATCGAGGTGTTCAGGAGGATCAGACCATTGGGGTTGTTGATCTCGTGGGCGACGCCGGAAACGAGCGTGCCGATGGCCGCCATCTTGCTGGCCTGAAGCAACTGTTCGTGGTTGCGCCTCAGTTCCTCTTCGGCGCGCTCGCGCTCCTTCACCTCGAAGGCGAGGGATGCGGTGCGCTGGGCCACCTGCTTCTTCAGGGTCCTCGACCAGAGCAGCGCCACGAGGAGGATCCCCAGGAACAGCGACGTCACCAGGGAACCGATCTTGATCACCCGTGTCCAAGGCACCCCCCGTGGCTCCAGGACGCCGAGCCATTTGTCGTAGATCTGGTCGTACTGGCCCGTCTTCTTCACAATGGCCAGCCCTTCGCTGAAACGGGCCAGCAACTCGTGGTTTCCCTTCCGGACGGCGAAACAGTACCGCTGGTGATCGACCTCGCGGATGACGACGATGTTGGAGAGGTGGTACTCCTTGATGAGGTGGATCCCAGGGAGCGTGCCCATGAGCATGTAGTTGTAGCTCCCCGATGCGAGGAGCCTGAGCCCGTCTGCGTAGGTCGCAGTGAAGACGAGGTGGTCGCCTAAACCTTTTTCCTTGAGCCACTCCTGCATCCTCCCCCCTGCCATGACCAGGATCTCTTTCCCCCGCAGCCCATCGAGGGTTTTCAGGGGAGGGGAATCCTTGCGGCCGAAGATGGCGAGATTGATGAGGGTATGGGGCGGGGAAAAATCAAAGAGTTTTGCTCGTTCTTCCGAATAGGAAAAACCGCCCATCGCGTCGATCGTCCCGGCTGCAAGGGCTTTGATCCTCTCATCGTACGTGCCGAGGCGGATTTCGACATTCATGCCCATGACCTTTGCCACCGCCCTGGTCAAATCGATGTTGAACCCTGCCGGTTGGCCGTCCTGGTCGATGAATTCATAGGGGGGGTAGTTCGAATTGCCGCCGACGATCACGGGCCTCGCCTCCGCTGCCGGCTCCCCGGCGGCAACCGGGGGAGTGGGCCAGAGCAGGCAGCCGGCGGCCAGGAAGAGGCCCAGGAGGCGGGCGGCCTTCGCCGGGGACGTGAGGGGAGATCCGGGACCATGTAGGGACGGACGGCCGTGGTTGTGGCCGCACTGACCGCGGCCGGGCCGGATGCCACCTTTATTCAATGGCAAGGGCCCTCCCCGCGGGGGTTGCCTCAAGAATCGTACATCCGGCCAAGGGATGTTTATCCATCCGGTAAAGGGCATAGAGAACGCCTTCATCTTCTGATCCCGT
>CAYOGU010000481.1:0-2012 GCA_964403345.1 uncultured Syntrophus sp.
ATATCCGCCTTCAGGGCGCCCTCGTCTCCGTGGACGAAAAAACCGGTCGGGCGACGGACATCCGGGCGGTCAGCCGGAAGCTGGAGACGGGATAGATTGAAGACGGAGATATACCATGAGCGTTTTTGATGTCTTTCGCGAGCGGGGGTTCGTGGAACAGGTCACCGACGAGGCCTTGGTGGAGGACCTGCTCGCCGGCGAGCGGGTGACCTGCTACATCGGCTTCGATCCGACGGCCGCGAGTCTCCACATCGGCAGCCTGGTGCCGATCATGGCCCTCGCCCACATGCAGCGTCACGGCCACCGCCCCATCGCACTCGTCGGCGGCGGCACGGCCCTGATCGGAGATCCCTCGGGCAAGACCGAGATGCGCCGGATCCTCACGCGGGAAGAGATCGACCGCAACGCCGCCGGCCTCCGGAAACAGTTGTCCCGTTACCTCGATTTCTCCGATGGCAAGGCCCTGCTTCTGAACAACGCCGACTGGCTCACCTCCCTGAAGTATATCGAATTTCTCCGCGACATCGGCCGGCACTTCAGCGTGAACAAGATGCTGGCTGCGGAGAGCTACCGGATCCGCCTGGAAAAAGGGCTTAATTTCATCGAGTTCAACTATATGCTCCTCCAGGCTTACGATTTCCTCCACCTCTTCCGCCGGGAGGGCTGCGTGATCCAGATGGGGGGCAACGATCAGTGGGGGAACATGCTGGCCGGGAGCGACCTGATCCGGCGCCTGGAGGGCAAGCACGCTTTCAGCCTGACCTTCCCCCTGATCACCACGGCCGCCGGACACAAGATGGGCAAGACCGAAAAGGGGACGGTGTGGCTGGACGGTTCGCTCACCTCGCCCTACGACTATTACCAGTACTGGATCAACACGGAGGACGCCGACGTGGAGCGCTTCCTGCTCCTGTTCACCTTCCTGCCGGTGGAGGAAATCCGTGCGGTGCAGACCTTGAGCGACGCCCGGCTGAACATGGCCAAGGCCGTCCTCGCCTTCGAGGCGACGAAGATCACCCACGGCGAGCCGGCGGCGGCGGACGCCTGGCGGGCGTCCTGCGAGGCCTTCGGCACGAAGCCGGTGGAGGAGGGGCTGTTCCCGTCGAGCACGATTCCCCGTCGGGCAGCGGCCCAGGACGTCTCCGCCATCCCGTGCGTCGTCAAATCGCGGGAGGATATGGGTGCCGGCATCCCGGCGTTCGAGCTCTTTCAGGATGTCGGCCTCTGCGCCTCCCGGGGCGAGGCCCGGCGGCTGATCCAGCAGGGGGGCGGGTACGTGAACGAACGGCCCATCGGCCGTTTCGACGAGAAGATCGGTCTTGACCATTGCGACGCACGGGGGGAAATCCGCTTAAGAAAGGGAAAGAAAACGTATTTTATCGTTCGCGTAAAATAATTCAAATTAATGCTTGACACCCGGGGGAAGAAAGGTTAAAAGCCGCGTCTGTTCTTTGGTAGCAGGCTTCAACGCGAGCGGTTGTCTCCTCTGTTTCTGACATTTCTTCTCTTCGGGAAGGCTGGTTTCTTCCGGGGCGGGTTTCGAACCCTGCCCGAAAATAGTTTGAAATTGTTCTTGACAGAGAGAGCTTTTTG
The DNA here is from genome assembly GCA_964403345.1 of uncultured Syntrophus sp. GTDB lineage: Bacteria > Desulfobacterota > Syntrophia > Syntrophales > UBA5619 > JAKAFS01. Next base: position 1,594 of record CAYOGU010000481.1, read on the forward strand.
GATTATATATAAAAGCTCGTTCGGAGCACGTTCTTTCAAAAGTGAATAGTGGGAGAATCGATTAGCAGGTCCTTTGTTCAACAATTTGAGTAATCGGGGCGCAGGCTCCGAAAAGGATTAAAACTGGAGAGTTTGATCCTGGCTCAGAACAAACGCTGGCGGCGTGCCTAACACATGCAAGTCGTACGAGAAAGGGTCCTTCGGGACCTGAGTAAAGTGGCGCACGGGTGAGTAACGCGTGGATAATCTGCCCTTCAGTTGGGAATAACTCATCGAAAGGTGGGCTAATACCGAATAATGCTGCATGACCTCGGTGGTGCAGCCAAAGACGGCCTCTGCTTGCAAGCTGTCGCTGAAGGATGAGTCCGCGTACCATTAGCTTGTTGGTGGGGTAATGGCCTACCAAGGCGACGATGGTT
>CAYOGU010000482.1:0-2011 GCA_964403345.1 uncultured Syntrophus sp.
GGGATGGTCTATCCCGAGTACCGCGGCAAGGGGTTCAGTAATGTCCTGCAGGATTACATCGGCAGGGAACTCGCCTCGGCGGTTGGCGTGGAAGAATTCTGGGGCGAGTCGGTAACGAACCATGTGATGATGCAGAAAGCCGCGCTCTACGTCGGCGTCAAGGAGACGGGGATCGAACTCGAGGTGATGCCGGCCGAGTCTTACCTGGCGGAAAAATCGGCCCCGGGCCGGGTGGGCGCTGTGGTTTGCAACATGGTGATCAAAGAAAAGCCGCACACCGTCTTCCTGCCAGCGCCTTATGCCGAGATGCTGAAGAAGATCTATGATAACGGGAAGCGGAAGCGCCAGTTCGAGACGAGCATGCAACCCCTGCCGGAAGGAGGCCAGACCCGCTACGCCGATACCTTCATTCCCAGCGCAAGCCTTCTGCGGGTCACCCTTTTCGAAGCGGGGAAGGACGTGGAAGCCGTGGTCGCGGGCCTAGTGAAGAAATATGCCGCGGCCGGGGCCGTGGTCTTGCAGGTCCTCTTGCCGCTGGACAAGGCTTGGAGCGGGGCCCTGATCGATCTCCTGAACCGCCAGGGTTTTTTCTTCGCCGCCCTGGTCGCACGCTGGTTCGATACCGACGGCCTGATGCTGCAGAAATTGGTCCATCCCACGAACTACGACGAGATGAAGATCCATACCGACTTCGCCAAGGAGATGCTGAAGTTCATCATCCGGGACCGTGTCCGCGCCGAGGCCCTAGCGGCCCGGAAATAAAGGGCAGTCGACCGGCGTTGCGATAGCCGCACAGATGTGCATAATAAGCACATGACGTGCTTATTATGCACACTCACATTATCCCTATCCAGAATTGAGTTTGGCGCAATTACTCTCCTCCTGGGTGCGCGGTATCAGCCCTATTTCCCTCTTGTTCCGTAACTTATTGAGGGTCTAGCCTAGCGATAACGTAAAATATCTTTCGCTTTTTTGGAGTAGCACGGCAGTGCGCTTTCGAGATAAGAACTTAGTCGTCAAGCGTAGGTTCAAGATCTTGAAAGGAGGCAACTGCCGTGAGGAGAGATTGTACACAGGATCGAGAAAAAGTCATCCGGATAAATGAGGAAGCGATCAGGGATCATCTGGGGAGGTTGGTCCGGAGCACGGTTGAAGAGACGCTCAACGGGCTTTTGGATGCGGAGGCGGACAGGCTTTGTAACGCTGAGAAGTACCAGAGGAACAGCGCCCGGAAGGATACACGAGCGGGACACTATCAGCGGAAGCTGCAGACACGGGCAGGGGAAGTGACATTGAAGGTACCGAATCTTCGGCAGCAGACCTTCGAAACGGCGATCATCGAGCGCTATCGAAGACGGGAGGCGTCTGTCGAGGAGGCGCTGATTGAGATGTATTTGGCGGGTGCTTCGGTAAGGCGGGAGGAAGGGATCACCGAGGCCTTATGGGGCACCAAGGTAAGCCCAGGGACGATCAGCAACCTCAACAAGAAGGTTTACGAGAAGATCGAGGAATGGCGAAACAGGCCGATTGATGAGTCGGTGCTGGTGGCCATCGGGGTGAACCGGGATGGGTATCGCCGGATACTGGGGATCTGCGAGGGAGCCAAAGAGGATAAGGCCGGCTGGTCGAACTTCTTACGGCATTTGAAAGGGCGAGGTCTCAAGGGCGTTCGGCTCTTCATCACCGATGACTGCATGGGTTTGGCGGAGTCTCTGGGGGGAGTTTCATCCCGAGGCGAAATGGCAGCGCTGCATCGTTCATTTTTACCGCAATGTCCTGAGCGTCGTGCCGACGAGGCTGATGCTGGACGTTGCCACGATGCTCAAGGCGATCCATGCCTCTGAAGACTTGCTAGCGGCAATGGAGAAGGCAGAAGCCGTCTGCATCAAACTGAAGGGTCTGAAGCTCAAAGAAGCAGCCAGGAAGATTCAGGAATCGATCAGGGAGACGTTCACGTATGATGCCTTCCCCCGGGAGCATCGGGTGCGGATCCGGACGAATAATGCCCTGG
>CAYOGU010000483.1:0-2002 GCA_964403345.1 uncultured Syntrophus sp.
TGCGCCTGGGCGTTGAGCTCCTCCGAAGCGCTCGCCGACTCCTCGGCGTTGGCGGTTGACATGCGGGGCGGCAGGATGAAATAGCAATTTGGAAGGCTATCAAGAAAGACTCGAATACCTTACGGGCCGTGCCATTTGCCGTCGGTTTTCCATTTTCCCGGTGAAGGCTGATTGCCGACAATGCTTTCCAGCACCGGTTTCAGGAAATCGGAAACGGACTGGACAACATCCTCGAAATGGTTCGGGCCTGTCACCTTGCCCTTATGGAGGAAGGCTTTCCACTGGGAAGCCTTCCTTTCATCCCGGGCAAACGCAGGCGTCAAGGCAAGGGGCTCTGCCGGTATCACCGTGCGACGTGTCGCGAAGGTCTTCATGACCGCCTCCGCAAGCAACGAGCCGTCAAAAGAATACTGGCGGGAAAGAAGCCAGATATCCCAGAAATCCTTCATCCGGCTGTTCATGGATCCCAATTTCACCATGGCTTCAAATTTTTCTGCAATTGCGCTTTCCCTGCTGTAGGTGCGCAACTGCGGTGCCGGGAAATCAAGGAGCGTCGGGTAGAACGTCGGCTCGGGCGCGGGAATGACAACGTCGCCGAAGCCGATATCAAGCTGAATCGTGATCCGTGCCGCGGCCAGGGATCCCCTGAAGCGGATGCGAACCCCTTCATAGTCGGCATCCTCTGTAATTCGTTCCCCGCGCACGCTTCCCGGATCGAACACGATCCCGTCCGGTTCTGCTTCAGCACGACAAATGTCCTGAACCATGGAGATCATCCCGTCAACGCTGTTTTCCGCCCGGCCCAACAGATCAATATCCATGGTCGGACGGGAAACGGGGGATTCCCAGACCATGAGCATCAAGGCCCCTTTGAGAATGAATTGATCAGCACAGGACGATTTGGAAAGACGGTAGAGAAACCGTTCGATGGCGTAGTGCTGGAAGAGTTCGTTGAAAGGCCGGTTTGATTCGCGCGCCTTTTTCAAAAGACGGTCATGGACGGAGGCGGCGACGTTTTTGCGAACGGGACTTGTCACAGCAGTGCCTCGATATAGGGCTGCATGACTTTTTCCACACGGCACACTTTTGCGTATCGCATCAGGTCATCCGTCTTGAACTTCTTGCGTTGCCGGTAGAATTTCAGGGCTTCCAGGACAACATCCATGCCTATTTTGTTCCGATACTTGAAACAGTCGGCAACGGTCTTTTCGGGACAGTAAACCTTTATGGGAATGCCATCGATCTTATGGTGCTCAATTCCCTCCTGGAACGCCGGGCCGCTGAACCAGTATACCTTCACGGGCGGAAAATCGAGGCGGGGGGGTTCAGAGCCGCGTGGAAGGGCGATATGAACCTGGTGCGGTATCTCTGTCGTGATCTCATGAAAGGAAAGCGCTGAGATCAGGCAGACCACTCCCTTTGGGATCTTCATGGCGACGATTGCCAGGTCAGGGCTGACCGGTGCCGATTTGCCGGCAAGACGATACACCCCCCGCCCAAGGCGCTCGATAAGGCCCTGATCCCGCATGGCGTAAAAAGTGCGGGGATGGATGCCGGCCTTCACGGCCTCGCTGACGCGGATGGTTCCACCCTGTGAACGAAGAAGCTGCTTCGCCTCTTTAAAGGCTTTTGATTCGGTGTGCCTGACGGTTGATCCCATGGATAAATTTACCTGCAAATATTAATAAGTGCTGGTAAGTCTATCCAAGAGTGCGAAGCATGTCAATGAAAATCAGCAGAAAGGGCTCTCTGTGCCATCAAGATAGCTGTTTTGACAGGCGCCGCCGGGCCGGGGGAGGTCCGTTCCCTCCCCCGGCCGCCGGTCATCTCCTTCAGAAGTTCGCGAAAGCGCCTTCTTCCACGGCCAGGGGAATCACGTCTTCCGGACGCCGCGTCTTGGCGCCCTTCAACAGGGCTTTGGCCGAAGGCCCTTTTTCGTCCGCTGCCGCCGGCCGGGGCAAAACGCTTCGACCCGCCGCCGCTGCCGCAACCGCGCCGGCGG
>CAYOGU010000484.1:0-1981 GCA_964403345.1 uncultured Syntrophus sp.
TGAGTGGACGCCCCGATCAGCAGGATCGCCGGATCGTTTTCCTTGACCACCTTGGCCACGGCCGCCGCATGGGCGTCCGTCGTATAGGGCTCCAGGGCGGGGTTATCCGCCACAAAGACCCTGTCAACTCCGTATTTCCCGAGTTCCGCGGCGATCCCTTCGATCCCCGCCCCGCACAGAACGGCGCAGACCTCATCCCCGAGCTGATCCGCGAGCCTGCGGGCCGTGCTGGCCAGCTCGAAGCTGATCTTGCGGAAGGCGCCGTCACGCTGTTCTGCAACGATCCATACACCCTTTGCCATTGTCCATATCCTCCGTCATTCAACGAGTGTTCGCATTTAGATGGCCTTCGCCTCTTCCCTGAGCAGCTTCGCCAGTTCAGCAGCCTTTCCTTCGGGGGTGCCGTCGGCGCAAATGATCTTCCCCGCAGCCCTGGCCGGAGGCGCCGTGAACCGGGCGACCTTGGCCTTGATGGCCGGCGTCACGCCCAGTGCCGCCGCATTCTTCACATCGACCGGTTTCTTCTTCGCCTTCATGATCCCGGGCAGCGACGCATACCGGGGTTCGTTCAGCCCCTTCTGGGCTGTGATCAGGCAGGGGAGCGGACTCTCGATCAGGAGCTGGGCCCCTTCGATGGGGCGGGTGGCCTTGACGGAACTTCCCGCCAATTCGAGTTTCGTCACGACGGTCACCTGGGGAATCCCCAGCAGCTCGGCCAGAACGGCGCCAACTTGCGCGGAGTCATCATCGATGGCACGCTGGCCGCAGAAGATGATGTCGAAGGGGATCCCCTTGATGGCCGCCGCCAGGGCCGCGGCCGTGGTGTAGGCGTCGGCGCCGTCGAAGGCCGGATCACAGACGTGGATCCCCTTGTCGGCCCCCATCGCCAGGGCGGTCCGGATCGTCTCCATGGCCCGGGCGGGGCCGACGGAAACGATGGTCACCTCGCCGCCGTTCCTTTCCTTCAATCTCAGGGCCTCCTCCACGCCGAACTCATCGTAGGGGTTCATGACCCATTTGATGCCGCCCTCGTCGATCCCGGAGCCGTCCGGCTTTACCTTGATCTGGGCTTCCGTGTCCGGAACCTGCTTTACGCATGCAACGATATTCACCTTTTCCTCCTTCCCGGACGCACATCGGGCCTGGGGCCACAACCGCCATCCCCAGTGCATCCGCCATTAAGAATGTCCCCGACCGCAAGCGTGGGATGGTAAAGAACCGCGCCGCCTTGATGCCTTTTCATCGCGGGGCGTCCCGCGGGTTTCCGGCCCCTCGAACGGGGGCCGGAAACGTTTTTTTTATCCTTTTCCCCCCTCCTCGTCAAGCCATAAAGGAAAGCAGGGGGCTTCTTAGAGTCTGTTCTTGACCAGATCGGCCACGACCGTCGGATCGGCCAGCGTGCTGGTGTCCCCCAGATCGTTCACTTCGTTGGCCGCGACTTTCTTGAGGATGCGCCTCATGATCTTGCCGCTGCGCGTCTTGGGAAGGCCGTCCGCCCACTGGATCTTCTCCGGGGTGGCGATGGGGCCGATGATGTTGCGCACATGGGCCACGAGCTCCTTCTTGAGGGCGTCGCTCTTTTCCACTCCTGTGTTGAGCGTAACGTAGGCGTAGATCGACTGTCCCTTGATCTCGTGGGGATAGCCGACGACCGCCGATTCCGCCACCTTCTCGTGGGAGTTGAGGGCCGCCTCGACCTCGGCGGTTCCCATCCGGTGGCCGGAGACGTTGATGACATCGTCGATGCGGCCGGTGATCCGGTAGTAGCCGTCGGCATCGCGCAGGGCCCCGTCGCCGGTGAAGTAGAAGCCCGGGTAAGGCTCAAAATAGGTTTCTTCGTACTTCTTGTGGTCACCGTAGATCGTGCGGGTGAAACCGGGCCATGCCCGATTGATGCAGAGGGCGCCGCGCCCGACCATTTCCTTGACCTCCACGCCGTTCGAGTCGTCCACGAGGACCGGCACAACCCCCATGATAGGCA
>CAYOGU010000485.1:0-1979 GCA_964403345.1 uncultured Syntrophus sp.
GTCCGGTCCGGCCGGCCGGTAGGCGACCCGGGGCTGCAGCCAGGGGGTCAGCCGGGTCATGAGCCACCGGGTCGCGAGGACCGATCCGCGGGGCAGGGGGCTGTCGCCGCTCCCCAGGGCCCCGGCCTCGCGTTCCTGCACGATGATTTTCGCCCTGTAGCAGCCCGCCAGGGCGGCGGCGTTCTCAGCATGGTCGAAATGGGTGTGGGTCAAAAGGATCACATCGAGCCGGTCGATCTTCAGCCGGGCCAGCCGGGCCACGATCCGGCCGAACCGGCGGGCCCGGCCGGTGTCGATCAGGAGGGCCCGCTCCCCCGCAGTGATGAGATAGACGTTGCTCCGGCCGCCGAGGAGCCGGCGGATCCGCTGCCCGCTTTTCGTGGTGATGTCCATGCCCCTTTCCCTCTGTCTTTTCTGTATCACCTTCCCGGGGACAAGGGAATTTGTCCAGAGGAACCTTTCAGGATCTCCGTCTTCTGATCCTTCCCCCGGGCCAGGGAGATGAAGATTCCGAAAAAGCACAGGCTTGTGCAGACGAGGAAGATCGTGTGGATGCTCGCGAGGAGCGCCGGGTAGCGTTCCGGTGTGATCCGGACGTTCCCGATGACCAGGGCGAAGACCACGAGCGCAAGCCCCATGCTGAGCATCTGGCCGACGAGGCGCATCGTGCTCACCATCGCCGAGGCCACCCCGTAGAAGCGCCGCTCCACGGACCCCATGATGGCGTTCGTGTTGGGGGGCGAAAAGAAGGCGAACCCCAGGCCCAGGAAGACCAGGGCGCCTCCGACCACGGCGATTCCTGTTTGGGCCGTGACGAAGGTGAGGATGAAAAGGCCTGCCGTACAGAGGGCCATCCCGAACGAGGAAAGCCTCTGGGCCTGGATCCGGTCCGAGAGACGGCCCGCGACAGGGGCGAAGAAGGCCTGGACGACCGGCTGGACGACCATGACCAGCCCTGCGGACTGAGCGTCGAACCCCTTGATATACTGGAGGTACATGCTCAACAGAAACCCCACGGCGAAGTTCGCGCTGTAGTTGATCAGGGCCGCCAGGTTCGAGAAGGCGAAGGTCCGGTTCCGGAAGAGCCGAAGATTGAGCAGGGGGCTCTCGGCCCGGAGCTCGAACCGGACGAACCCCGCAAACCCGGCAAGCCCCAGGAGGATCAAGGCGATCCCGCCCGGCCCGGGGAGCCGCGAAAACCCGGACATGAGGGTGAGAAGGACGGCACTGTAGATGAGAGAGCCCCTCCAGTCGAAGGCCTCCCCGCGGCTGGCCGCCCATTCGCCCTTGAGCCGCCATCCGGCGACAGCCAGGATCGCCACGCCCAGGGGAACCATGGCGAAAAAGAGGCTCCGCCACCCCAGGCAGTGGGTCATGGTCCCCCCCAGGACCGGTCCCAGGGAGAGGGCGACGTAGACGGTACCGATGTTGATGCCGATGGCCCGGCCCCGCTCGTGGGGCGGGAAGACCGAGGTGATGATGGCCAGGCCCGTGACAAAAATCATCCCGCCGGCGATCCCCTGGAGGACCCGAAAGGCGATCAGCCAGGAGGCCGAGGGGGCCAGGGCCGACAGGAGCGACGAGACCGTGAAGAGGGAGACCCCTGAGAGAAAAACCCGTTTCATCCCGTGGAGGTCGGCGATCCGGCCGAAGGGGACGGCGACCATCGCGGCGGCCAGGAGAAAGGCCGTCGGGATCCAGCTCAGGACGATGGCGTCGGTGCCGAACTCGGCCCCGATCGCCGGGAGGGCGATGTTGACCGACGAGCCCATGAAAGGCGTCAGGAAGTTCGCCAGCGTCGCCACGATAAGGGCCGGCGCCCGCATCGAAAGGTCGGCCTGCCTCTGTCGGTCACGCTCCTGTTCCATCGATCCCCGGCTTCTCATAAAAAAGATTCCCCCGGGAAGCCCTTCCCGGAGGAATGTGGACCCATCCTGCCCGTGGGGTCGCCTAGCGGCTCTTCCAGTCCATCCGGGTGA
>CAYOGU010000486.1:0-1963 GCA_964403345.1 uncultured Syntrophus sp.
GTCACGTTTCCGGAGGCGTCCTTCTTCGTCAGTTTCTGGGCCACGGAAACCATCTCGTTCCAGGTCGTGGGCGGTTTGTTCGGGTCGAGTCCCACTTCCTTGAAGGCATCCTTGTTGTGGTACATGACGATGGTGGATCGCTGGAAGGGGATCCCCCAAGTCTTGCCCTTGGCCTTGGAGTTCTCCATCAGGGCCGGGTAGAAGGATGCGAGCCACTTCTTGTCCTCCGCCGAGGTGGCGAACTCGTCGAAGGGCACGATGACGCCCTGATCGATGAGCTCGAAGACGTCGATGGAGAAGAGGACGCTCAACTGAACCGGCTGATTGGCCTTGAGGGCGGCCAGGGCCTTCACGCGGGTGTCGTCGTAGTTTCCGGCGTAGACTGCCTTGACCTTGATGTCAGGGTTGGCCTTCTCGAAATCCGCGATCATCCCGTCGATGACCTTGGTGATCGGCCCGCCGACGGCCACGGGGTAGTACATGTTGAGATTGACGGCAGCCGTGGCTGTCGTCACGCCCATGAGCAGGAACGCAAGTGCAAAGGCGAACAGCAAAGCTTTGCTCAAACCTCTTTTCATGTGACACCTCCTTGATGGATTTCCAATTGATTCGGTCTTGAGAGGCCGGCCGCTCAGGGACGTGAGGGTGCCCAACGCCGGCCGTTTTCCCTCTCGAAAAAATGGGTCTCCGCGGCTTCCCAGACGACCGGGATCTTCTCGCCCGCAGAGAAGCGCACCTTGCCGCTCTGCCGGACGATGCACTCCGCACGGCCGATCCGGCAGCTGATGAGGCTGTCCGCCCCCAGGTATTCAACGCCCAGGACTTCTGCAGGAACCCCTCCCTCGGCCAGGCGCATCCCCTCGGGGCGTACCCCCAGCGTCAGCGATGGCCAGGGGCCGGCCGGAAACTGGGACGCCAGACGGACCTGAAACCAGGTGGAGACATCGGGATCGTCCAGGGACAGCAGATTCATGGGCGGCGTGCCGATGAACTCGGCCGTGAAGCGGGTGGCCGGCCGCGCGTAGAGCTCTTCCGGGGTGGCGATCTGTTCGACGTGGCCCGCGTTGAGCAAGACGATCTTGTCGGCCATGGTCATGGCCTCGATCTGATCGTGGGTGACGTAAATCATCGTGATGCCCAGACGCTGCTGCAGGGAGCGGATTTCGCGGCGCATCTCATGGCGGAGCTTGGCGTCCAGGTTGGAGAGGGGCTCGTCCATCAGGCAGACCGGGGCCTCGCTGACGATGGCCCTTCCCAGGGCCACGCGCTGACGCTGTCCTCCGGAGAGCTCCGCGGGCTTGCGGTGTAGCAACCCCTGGAGGCCCAGGAGCTCCGTTGCCCGGTCCAGCCGCCGCTTGCGTTCGGCCGCCTCGAGTTTCCGCACCTTGAGGCCGAAAACGATGTTTTCGCCCACGTTCAGGTGGGGAAAAAGGGCGTAGGACTGGAAGACCATGGAGATGTTCCGCTTGGCAGGGGGCAGTTGGGAGACGTCCCGTCCCCCGATGCGGATGGCCCCTCCCGAGAGCGTCTCCAGACCGGCGATGAGTCGCAGGATCGTCGACTTCCCGCATCCCGACGGACCCAGCAGGACGAGGAGTTCGCTTGCCGTGGCGGTGCAACTCACCCGGTCGACTGCTTTGACCTCACCCCAGGCCTTGGAGATATCGCTCAGCTCGATCTGCATCCAGTGTTCACCTCCGCTCAGCTTGTTCCCGATGTATGGTGAAAAAAGGCAGGCTTACCGAAACGGGCCTTCCATAGCATTGACCCGCGTATCCGTCAAGTATAGATTTGTCGGGGAAATTCACCCCTGTCCGAGGAGGGCTATTTCTGGAGAATCCTTAGTGAATTTAATTAGATCTCAGAAGACTCCCTCTGGACCGCGTTGACGCCCCGCCCCGATGGTTGGGACAGGCGGCAATCCATGAGGGTGATCGGTGCTTCCTCAACGATGGGGACGAGA
>CAYOGU010000487.1:0-1957 GCA_964403345.1 uncultured Syntrophus sp.
TCCCGGTCACCCGGGAAACTGGTGAGCTCTTACCTCGCCTTTTCACCCTTACCTCTCCTATGGGGAGGGGCGGTATCTTTTCTGTGGCACTTTCCTTAGGGTCACCCCCAGTCGCTGTTAGCGACCATCCTGCCCTGTGGAGTTCGGACTTTCCTCCGGCCGGCACTGGCCGACCGGCGACCACCTGATCCGCTTGGGCACCTCGATTCAAAGATCCTTATACCCGAATCCCCGAGAGAACGTCAAGGACCGTCAACCATTCCTGTTCTCCCAGTAGATGATCCGGCTGCAGTTGGGACAGGTGAGCAGGGTCTTGGACTTCTGGAGCTCGTTGTACAACTGGGGAGGAATCGCCATATGGCATCCGTCACAAATCTCTTTCCAGACCGAGACCACAGCCACCCCGCGTCCGGCGTTCTTGATCTGATCATATTTGCGCAGGATCTCGGGGGGGATGCTCTTGCGGACCTCGCCGCCTTTTCGGAGGCAGGCCTCAAGTTCCCCGGAGAGGGAGTTGAGTTCCTCCGTCAGTTTTGCTTTTTCATCCTCGTACCGGCTGCGGTGGGCGGCCAGTTCCTTCTCGCTGGCCTTGACGGCCGATTCGAACCGGTCGAGCTCCTCCAAAAGGGAAATGACCTCGTCCTCGATCTGGCTGTTCTTCGCCTCGAACGTCTCGATCTCCTTCAGCATCGACTGGTATTCCTTGTTCGTCTTGACGTCGAAGAGCCTCTCCCTCGTCTTCTTGAGGCTATCTTGACCCGACTGCAGCTGGGCGTCCTTTTCCCGACGCTGTTTTCTCAGGCCTTCCAGTTTTTCCTTCTCTTCATCCACTGTCCTGCAGAGGGCCTTGAATCCCTCATCCAGTTCGTTCATCCGAACCGGCAGATCCTTCTTGCGTGCGCCGATCTTCGCCGCCGCAAGCTCCATCTTCTGAAGTTCAATCAGGAGTGCCAACTTTTCTCTCAACCCGTTCCCCCTTTCCATTTCAAGAATGCTCGGGAAAAATCACCAAAAAAAATGCACCAGCCACTGGTGCATTTTCAGGGAAACCCATCTTCCCGTCTTCCCGTCCATCTATGATGATCCACGATGATGTGCCTTTCATGTCCTGACCCGTTTGATCGGCCTTTCATCCCTGGTGGGCCCACCTGGGTTCGAACCAGGGACCGACCGGTTATGAGCCGGTGGCTCTACCAATTGAGCTATGGGCCCTGTTTGTCAGGGGATGACGCCATGCTTTATAAAATATTTTTTTTAATCCCTGCCATCCGATTTTGTCAATCTTTTATTTGAGAAGGGGCTTCAGGACCCGTCTCCGGGAGGGATTGCGCAATTTGCGGATGGCCCCCGATTCGATCTGTTTGGCCCTCTCCCGGCTCATCTCCAGGGATTCGCGCGTCTCTTCCGGCGAGTAATCGGCCCGTTCGCTGATCCCGAAACGCATGCGGAGCACCTTTTCCTCGCGCGGCGTCAGGGTCGACAGAATCTTCCGAGTCTGCTCCGCCAAATCCATGCTGATCGTGGCCTCCGAGGGAGACATGATCTTCTTGTCCTCAATGAAATCCCCGAGGTGGCTGTCCTCCTCCTCGCCGATCGGGGTCTCCAGGGAGATGGGCTCCTTGGCGATCTTCAGGACCTTCCGAACCTTTTCCAGGGGATATTCCATCTTGTTGGCGATCTCCTCCGGGTTGGGTTCACGGCCCAATTCCTGAACGAGATACCTCGACGTCCGGATGAGCTTGTTGATGGTCTCGATCATGTGGACGGGGATCCGGATGGTCCTCGCCTGATCGGCAATGGCGCGGGTGATCGCCTGCCGGATCCACCACGTCGCATAGGTGGAAAACTTGTAACCCCGCTGGTACTCGAACTTGTCGACCGCCTTCATCAGCCCGATGTTGCCCTCCTGGATCAGATCCAGGAACTGCAGGCCCCGGTTCGTGTACTTCTTGGCGAT
>CAYOGU010000488.1:0-1945 GCA_964403345.1 uncultured Syntrophus sp.
CGTACGCCGGGGTGTCGTGGAGCTCATCGCCTCCCTCCGGAGCGTTCCGGAGCTGACGGACGTGAGCCTCACGACGAACGGCACCCTCCTGGAAGCGTACGCGGAAGGGCTCTACGAGGCGGGGATCCGGCGGATCAACATCAGTCTCGATTCCCTGAAAGCCGACAAGTACGCCCGGATCACGCGGGGCGGTGACATAGAGGCGGTCCTCCGGGGGATCAGGAAAGTCCGCCGGATCGGCTTTTCGCCGATCAAGGTCAACATCGTGGCCATCAAGGGGGTGAACGACGACGAGATCCTGGACTTCGCCCGTCTGACCCTGGACGCCCCCTACCAGATCCGCTTCATCGAGCTGATGCCCCTGGGCCGGGCGGGCATCGAGAACGACGGACAGTACCTGGCCAACGACGTGGTCATGGAGCGGATCGCTGTGCTGGGGGCCCTCGATCCGGTCAACGGCAGCCGCGACAAGAGCGCGGGACCGGCGCGCCTCTACCGCCTGGCGGGTGCACAGGGGCAGATCGGCTTCATCAGCCCCGTGAGCCGCCATTTCTGCGGAACCTGCAATCGCCTTCGCTTGACGGCGGACGGCCATCTTCGCACCTGCCTGCTGTCCGACGACGAGGTGGACCTCAAGGAGCCCCTGCGGTCGGGGGCACAGGACGAGCAGATCGGGGCCCTCATCCGTGGGGCGATCGCCAGGAAACCTCGGAAGCACGGCATCTCCTGCAACGAGAGCCTGATCAAGAAGTGCATGAAGGAGATGACGGCGATCGGCGGCTGACCCGAGCCGCCCAGCAGCAGGAGACGCTGCAAGGGAAACCCGCCGTCACGGTGGCGGGCCCAAGGTGCGGCGCGCCCCCTTCAGCAGGACCGTGAAACGGACCGTTTCCTTGAGGTCGTCAAGCCATGCCATCGGAAGGGAAAAAGGTTCACAGCGACTGGCGGACCACGCCGGCGGGACGCTACCTTGACGGGAGGATCAAGAGCCTCATCCTCGACCTGACCGCGCCCCGGGCCGGGGAGCGTCTCCTCGATATCGGCTGCGGCACGGGCGACCACCTGGCCCTCTTCCGGAAGAAGGGATGCGACGTGACGGGCCTCGATGCCTCGCCCTTTCTCCTCGACCTGGCCGGACAGCGGCTCGGCCATCGCGCCGAACTCCATCAAGGACGGGCGGAGGACCTCCCCTTCTCGGACAACGAGTTCGACATCGTCACCCTGATCACCTCCCTCGAATTCACCGACGATCCGTCCCGGGCCGTTGCCGAGGCGATCCGCGTCTGCCGGGGGCGCATCTTCATCGGAGCGATGAACCGTCTTTCTCCGATCGGCGCCCAGGGGCTGTTGATGACGCTCTTCAATCCGCCGATCTCCACGAACGCCCGCTTCTTCCATCTGTTCGGACTTGCGGCGATGATCCGCCTCCATCTGCAGGGGATCCGCCTCCATTGGGGCAGCGTCATCTTCCTTCCCTGGGGCTTTTACCGTTTCGCCACCGGCCTGGAGGAGTTGATCCCCGTGATGAACAACCCCTTCGGGGCCTTTCTGGGCGTCTCCTTCCCGGTGACCTTCACCTTTCAGACCATTCAGGAGCCCCTCCGGGAATCGGTGACGCTCAACTCCGAAAGGCCGAGACCGATCACGGAGATCGTCAGGGAATTCAAACATGGATCATGAAGCATTGCTCTACGAGAAGCAGGAGGACCGCCGCGTCCGCTGCGCCCTCTGCAGCCACCGCTGCCGGATCGATCCGGGGAAGCGGGGGATCTGCGCGGTCCGGGAAAACCGGGAGGGGGTCCTGTTCAGCCTCGTCTACGGCGCCGTGATCGCCGAGAACGTCGACCCGATCGAGAAGAAGCCCTTCTTCCACTGCCTGCCCGGCTCCCGCTCCTACTCCATCGCCACGGCGGGATGCAACTTCCGCTGCTCCTTCTGCCAGAAC
>CAYOGU010000489.1:0-1920 GCA_964403345.1 uncultured Syntrophus sp.
GGCGTTCGTCAGGATGTAAGGCGCGGCCGCGGGGGCGACCCGGCGTATCGCCTCCCAGGTCTGCTCGGCCCGGCTGCAGATCTCCCGGAAAGGGGCCTCCATGCCGATCGCGGCCACGGCCGGCGGGATCGTGACGCCGAGGGCCGGATCGTAGTCCTGGACGGTCAGCGAGGCCATCCGGTGCCGCTTCACCTGGGCGAAGCAGGTGGCGCTGACGGTCAGTTCGAACAGGAGGCTCACCTGTTCGAATTCCCGCGGGGCGGCGTCGTAGGCCTTCATCTGACGGAGCGCGGTCTTGATGACGGATTCCCGGTCCCGGGGTTTCATCCCTGCGGCGATCCTTCTGCAATCGGCCAGGTTGAGGTCCGAGACGCCGTGCAGGAGCGCCGCCGCGATCTTCTCGTCGGCGTCCGCGGTAGCCTCGACGAGGCGGACGCCGTCTTCCGGGCGTTGGACATCCGGTTTTGGCGTCGTCCCGGCCAGGATTCCGGCGATCCGGCCCCGGAGGGCCTCCCGGGCTTCCAGGTCGTAGGCCGTCGGTTCGGTGTAGCGGACCAGCGACGGGGCGACTCCTTTGACGGCATCGTAGAGGCGCCGGCTGTAGTCGCGGGCCTCGGCCAGGGGCGCAGCGGCCAGGCGCCGGATCATCAGTTCAAGGGTTCTGGCGTTGACGGTCATGCCGAGCTGGGTCTCGGTGGCCAGCGGGATGATGTAGCGGGCGTCCTCCTTGGCCCAGCCTTCCAGGAGGGACCGGCTCGCCGGATCGGCGGCCAGGCCGGGATTCGTTTCGAAGACGTAGGGCCTGAGCTTCCCGTAGAGTTCATGGTAGAATCCGTACTGGGCGCGGACGGTCGAGACGAAGGCCTCCTCCAGGCCCGCGCTGGAGACCTCGGCGGGGATGACGAAATCGTCCTCCAGCGTGATGTAGCGCTGGGACTTTTCAGTGTAGGAGGCGAGCCGGAACTTCTCGATCTCCTCGACGACGAGGCGTGAAACCTTCAGGACGTCAAGGTTGAAAACAGCGTGCTCGGCGATGGAGCTGTGCCCCATCTCGAAGACGATGTTCCGGTTGGAGGCGCGGGCCTTTTCCACCTCGGCTCGCGCGACCTTGCGGAGTTCGTTCACCGGCCGGGGATTCCGGCTGATCCGGGCATAGGCGGCCGCGACCGTCTCCGGGGTCAGGTCCCGGCGCTCGGGGTGCTGGGCGGCGATCCCCCGGATGATCTCGTTATCGATGTTGTGTCCCGCCAGGATGACGTCCATCGTCGTCCCTCCTTTACCGGACGCTTGATCCGCCTCGGCCATCCATATATGGCTGAAAAGCTCCCTTGGAGTCAACGGAAAAAGTTCCGTTCCTCCGCTGCGGATTTGTGATAGTCTTTGTTCGTGGCGAACCGGTTCTGCGGCGAGGGGACCGGAACCGACAATCTCGGGAGGAAATCCGGATGGGCCTGATCAAGCTTCTCTTCGACGACCCGCTGACCTTTGTCCTGCTGGTGGTCCCGCTGCTCTACTCCATCATCGTCCACGAGCTGGCCCACGGCTGGGTGGCCTATGTCATGGGGGATCCCACGGCCAAATCCCAGGGCCGGCTGACCCTCAATCCCCTGAAGCATCTCGATCCAATCGGGACGGCCATGCTCTTCCTCTTCGGTTTCGGGTGGGCCAGGCCCGTCCCCGTCCATCTCGGTTATGTCCGGAATCCCCGCCTGGGTCTTGTCCTGGTCTCATCGGCCGGGATCGTCGCCAATACCCTTTTCGCCTTTTCAGCCGTTCTGCTCCTGCATCTTTTCGCCCCGTCGCCGGACGGGTCGGTGGCCACGCTCCTGTATTTCCTGGCCAAGATCAACATCATGCTGGCCTCTTTCAACCTGATCCCCATCCCGCCGCTCGACGGCTCGAAGATCCTCATGGGCTTCC
>CAYOGU010000490.1:0-1890 GCA_964403345.1 uncultured Syntrophus sp.
AGAAGGACCTCTCGGACCCCTTCCTGGGCCGTTGCAACTTCCACCACATCGCCTTCCCGGACGCCGAGATGATGCGGATGATCCTGGCCGTCCATTTCCCCGATCTCTCCGAGGATCTGGCTCGGGCGGCCCTGGACACCTTTTACCGCCTCCGGGAATTCCGGGGGATCGAGAAGAAACCGGCCACGCGCGAGCTGATCAACTGGATCCGGGCACTCAGGTCCGATCCCGACTTCCGGCCGGCGCAACTCAAGAACGGCGATCTCCCCTACCTCGGGGTCCTCTTCAAGAAGAGCCTGGATCTGAACCTCGTCCTCCAGCAGTCGGGCCGCGCCCGCCGTTAGAGGGGCTTTCATGTTCGTGAATTTCTTCTACAGTCTCAGGGCGCGGGGGGTGCCCGTCACCCCCACCTCCTTTCTGCGCCTCCAGAGGGCCCTGGCCCTGGGCGCGATCGGCTCCGTCGACGACCTCTACACGGCGGCCCGCGCCGTCCTCGTCAAGAGCGAGCGGTACTTCGACACCTACGACCAGGTTTTCGCCGGCTGCTTCAGGGGGGCGGTCCTCGAGGACCCGACGGACGCGGAGCTCTCCGAGATCGTCCGGGCGCTCCTGGAGGAGTGGCTGAAGAACCCCCGGGAATTGGCCGATGCCCTGGGGATCGACGAGAAGGCGCTCGCGAAGCTCACGCCCGAGGAGTTGGTCCAATATTTCCGCGACCGCCTCAAGGACCAGAAGGGGGCGCACCACGGCGGGAACCACTGGATCGGGACCGGCGGGACCTCGCCGGTCGGCCATTCGGGCTACCATCCCGGCGGAATGCGGGTCGGCGGCTCGTCGCGGGGGAAGTCCGCCGTCAAGGTCGCGATGGAGCGGCGCTACCGGGACTACAGCCAGGAGGGGCCCCTCACCGAAATGCAGATGGGCGAGGCGCTCAAGAGGCTCAGGCGGATGATCCCCCAGGGGCCGCGGGACCTCGTCAACGTGGAGAAGACGATTGACGAGACGATGCGCAACGGCGGCGAGATCTCGATCGTCTTCGACCGGCACCTGGCGGACCGCCTCAAGGTGATCCTCATGATCGACAACGGAGGCTGGTCCATGGACCCCTACGTGGAGATCGTCCAGACCCTCTTCAACTACGCCCGATCCCAGTTCAAGGACCTGAGGATCTACTACTTCCACAACACCCTCTATGGCCGCGTCTGGCTCGACCCGCAACGGCACCTCCGGCCTGAGGCGATCGAGGAGTTTGTCCGGTGCGACCCCGAGACCCGCCTGATCGTCGTGGGAGACGCGGCGATGGCCCCCTACGAGCTCATGGGGGCCAACGGCTCGCTCTATGTGGGGCAGCACGACAGCCAGGCGAGCGTGGAGCGGCTGAAGTTCCTGGCCCGGACCTTCCGGCACGCCGTCTGGCTGAACCCCCAGGCCGAGTCGGTCTGGGAGTACACCTGGACAATCGGCCAGATCGGGACGATCTTCCCCATGTTCGAGCTCACCCTCGACGGCCTGGAGAAGGCGGTCCGGCACCTGATGAGGAGAAACTAGGGGGCGCTTCGGCGCCCTGCCCACCTTGTCCACAAAACCCTCACCGGCCTGTTGACAGGCCAGGACTTCCCGCCTATAGTCTGCCGACGTGTTTCGATGCCGGCTCGGGAGTTTGATCAAGCCAGCTTCCCCCAGATTCACAACGGCCATTTCTGCAATCAGGGAGAATATCATGAAAAAGACGGGCCTTCGCATCCTCCTTATCGTCGCGCTTCTCTGTGGTGCCGTTCCGGCGGCGATGGCCGCCTCCGGTCCAAAGGAAGCCGACTCCAGGACGCGGGAGATGAACAGCCGGCTCCCCTCGACCCTCCCGGCCGATGACCGGCAGGAGTCCGAATTTTC
>CAYOGU010000491.1:0-1889 GCA_964403345.1 uncultured Syntrophus sp.
GGCCTGGGGGTAGTCGTCGAAGGACAGGATCGTGGCCTTGGGCAGGGCCTTGGCCGCATTCTGCTCGGAGGTGGACCCCTTGGCCGTCCCGATCCGCTTTCCCTCGAGGTCGGCCAGTTTCTTGACCGTTCCCTTCTTCACGAGGAACTTCTGGCCGGTGAAGAAGTACATGTAGCTGAAATCGATCTGTTTGGCGCGTTCGGCGTTCTTGGTCATCGTCGCGGCGATGATGTCGATGTTGCCGGCGATGAGCTGGGGCATCCGGGTCGCGGAGGTCACGGGTTTCAGCTCCACCTTGACGCCGAGCTTTTTGCCGATGGCCTTGCAGAAGTCCACGTCGTACCCGATGATCTCGCGGGTCTGCTCATCGATGTAGCCGAAGCCGGGCGTGGAATCCTTCACGCCGCACACCATCACGCCCTTGCTCTTCACGTCCGCCAGGGTGTCCGCGGCCGTCGCCGCGCCGGCCAGACCGCCCGCAAACACCAGAGCCAACAACAATACCCCCAATCGCTTCATCATGCTTATCCTCCTTTCACCATTTCAGATTTGGGTGTCGCCCCTCGATCCCCGGCCTTCCGGAAAACGAACCGGCTCGCTTCCCCGTTCGGGCCGGTCGCCGTTCGCCCGATCTCGACACGCTCCGCCCAACGCCTTCCCCCTAATGCATCGGGGAAAGGATCTCCTTGAGGAACAACTGCGCCCGCTCGTGCTGCGGATTCTTGAAAAACTCGTCCGGCGTGGCCTCTTCGAGGATCACCCCGTAGTCCATGAAGGTGACCCGATCCGCCACCTCGCGGGCGAACCCCATCTCGTGGGTCACCACGATCAGCGTCATCCCGGTGTGGGCCAGCCCCTGCATGACCTCCAGGACCTCTCCGATCATCTCCGGATCCAGGGCCGAGGTCGGTTCGTCGAAGAGCATGATCTTCGGCTTCATGGCGAGCCCCCGGGCAATGGCCACCCGCTGCTGCTGGCCGCCGGAAAGCTGGGCCGGGTAGGCGTCCCGCTTCTCCGCAAGTCCGACCCGTTCGAGGAGGGCCATGGCCTGCTCCTCCGCCTCCTTGCGGGGAAGCTTGCGGATCTTGATGGGCGCCAGCGTGATGTTCTTCAGGACGGTCAGGTGGGGATAGAGATTGAACTGCTGAAAAACGAACCCGATTTCCGCCCGCAGCTTGTTGATGTCCGTCTTCCGGTCGGACAGGTCCTGCCCGTCGACGAACAGGCGGCCTTTCTGGATGGGTTCGAGCTTGTTGATCGTCCGGATGAGGGTGGATTTCCCCGATCCGGAGGGGCCGCACACGACAACGACCTCGCCGTGCTTGACATGGAGGTTGACGTCATTCAAGACATGGAGTTTCTTGAACCACTTGTGAACCCCTTGGAACCTGATCATGCACCACCCCTGGCGAGACCGAACGTCGGATATTTCGCTGCCTTGCGTTCTTCCCACGCCGCGGGAAGGTGAACCCTATATCCCAGTTCGCGGAAAGAATCAATCAATAATGTAGGGCAGACCTTTTGCCTTGAAATTCCCCGCCCTTTATAGTACGGGTGATCGCGAGGCGGTCCGCTCAGGGGCGCCTCCGGAGAGAAGCGATGGTCAGTATCCAATGCCCCCGGTGCAAGAAGCGTTTCATGTGGACGGACTCAATGCCGCTCCGGGGCCGCTGCCCCACGGACGACTGCGACTGGACCTACGACGTCGGCGAGCAGATCAAAAAGAGCGCCGAGGCCAAGACGGCCCAGCCGGAGCGGGAGCTGCGCTGTCCCAACTGCGGGGCGCCGATCGCCTCGCACCTGACGGTCTGCCGGTCCTGCGACGAAGTGGTCGTGGGCCGGAAGGCCGTGAGAAAATCCAACATCTTTTTCGGGGTGGTCGTCATCCT
>CAYOGU010000492.1:0-1887 GCA_964403345.1 uncultured Syntrophus sp.
CGAGATGAACGGCTTCCATTGCTCGCCCGCTTCGCTCATGTTGAAAGTGCCGGCGTGCTCCACGCTCACAGCCGAAACCATAGGTTGGCCGTCCCTGAGTACGGTGCGGAAGTATCTTTTTACCGGTGCGGGCAGGGCGATCAGTTGATTGGGGCTATAGGTCTTCCCCGCGATGGGACGCCGTGCCGCCTCCAGGTCGGCATGCATCTGTCTTGTGGCGGATTGCCAACGAACCCACCCATATACGAGTGCGGTGGCAACGATTGCCACCAACCCGACTATGGGGAACAGAATCATCTTCCACATTTCACCGGTCCTCGCTGACTAACGTGCGCATCACCAGGCGACTTCAGCCGTCCAGTGGACGTGACGGTCGGGCTTGATCGTTCCGTAAGGGCAAGCTCTGCCCCAGGCCGACAAAGACGGCTGCAAAACCGCGGCGAAGCCAAGTCTGCGCCGGGGGCGATTCTATCACAACTTTCCGGATGCATGGGCGAGAAAGCCATAGCCCACAAATATAATGAATGTCATAACCATGAAAGTGGCGCTCAGCAGAAAAAGCTGGGCTCAGCGTCGTCGAGGACAATCCGTTCAATCTCATCCTCGTCCGCGAGCGTCGCTTCGATGACGCGCCTGCCATCAAGAATGATCACGAAGACCCCCGCCTGCCGGTGGCCCTAACAAGGGATTCCATCGTTTCCGGATATCTTCGTAACGATCGGGAATCCATGGATTGTCAGAGAGACTGATCCTTCGCACTCCACACCCGCCGGCTTTTCCTGTCCCATTTTGATGCCATGCGTTACTATAAATCCCTTGACAGATAACCTGCAATCGTTATTTCTGTTTTCCGGATGTCCCCAAAAAATAAGATTGTAATGGCGATGGAGGTCTCCGGAGGCTGGCAATCCCTGCTGCATGAAAGTCAGAATGTGACAAGCAGTTTCGAATCAGGTCAATCCCGCGCGACCTTCATGGCGCCCGTGAGGGGGAACGTTGGACTGGGGTCGAGATAAGAGCGGGATGCAAATCAAACAGAGGGGGCCTATGAGAATCGAAGAGCGTGGGAATCGGAGCGTCAGCCGCCTGGATTTCCTCGTTTTTTCCGCCGGCTTTGTTGCGGCCATGTCGCCGGGGGGGTGTCGGGCGTAAGGGACAGCCGGACCGCGGACATTAAATTCCCCGAGGGAAGATGGGTAGGCAAAACGGAAAAGAAACTCTTGGTGGCGTACGCCAGCAAGTACGGTCCCACCGGCGGAGTCGCCAATGCCATCGGAATGGAACTGTGCAGCAAGGGCATGACCTCCGACGTCGCCTTGATCAACCCTGTCGATCACCTCGGCTCATATCAAGGGGTGGTGATCGGGAGTCCGATCTATAGGGGCAACCGGATGCCTGAAGTGGCAGACTTTGTGAAGAAAAACAAGGACATCCTCCGTCAAATGCCGGTCGCCAATTTCCTTGTCTGCATGACGTTGTCCAAGCCGACGGAAGAGAAACGGGCCAAGGCGTCGTCCTGCATGGACCTCGTGCTGAAGGACGTGCCGGAGATGAAGCCCGTTCGCACCGGAATACTCGCTGGAGCCTCGGATTCCGGCGATCTTTCCCGGCTATCCAAGGGTATTTTGAAGTCCAAGGGAACCCCCGAAGGAGATTACCGAGATTGGACGGCGATTCAGGCATGGGCCCGGGAACCGTTGTCATTCATGGCCCAACCCGTCGCTCCGGCAGGCCCGGAGAATTCGGCGATCCGCTGAACTCAGCGTCGGGCGTGAGACAACGATCAATCATAAACGAAAGGAGCACCGTCCCATCGGATCTTCACGAGGGAGTGACCGTGCGGTTGGCGATACGGTTGATGTTGTGCCGGCCCACAAGATCATGGCC
>CAYOGU010000493.1:0-1884 GCA_964403345.1 uncultured Syntrophus sp.
GAGGAAGGCCCCGGACGTAATAGTTCATGAGAATGGGCCCATGGACGGGCCGGATGTTCCAGAGCGGCCCGCTGTAGCCCTGGCTGTCCGCCCGGGCCTTCAGCCACGCCGCCAGCTCCGGGTCGGCCTTCGGATCCACGGCCAGGTAGGCCCGCTTGTCGGGCCGAACCAAAAGCCCGGGCAGGGCGGCCTGCTTGACCATCATCTCCATGCCGCGGTTCCCGTAGGGATCCTCGGAGCGGGCCCAGAAGACCTCCCGCTTGGGCAGGGCCGTGCCCCGCCGGCAGGAGAGGAGGTCCGACAGGCGGGCGAACCCCGGCTTCGGGGGAAGAGGCGCCTCCGCGGGAGTCTGCTCCAGGGGCTCGGCCCGTTTCCGGAACAGGAGGATCTGGGCGTCCACCAGGACGCCGTCGAAGGGCGCCCGGACCGGTTCGGAGCTTGCCAGCTCCATGAACCGGGAAAGGATTCGCAGAACCTGCCGGCCGTAGGCCGCCTGGGTCACGGCGTCGTAGACGATGGCGCAGAGAACCCCTCCGGGGCGCAGGTCCGACGCGGCCTTCAGGAGGAAGAGGGCGAAGAGATTGCTCCGGCGGTCGGGCCGCTCCCCCGGGAGAGCCGACCGGATCCGGGCGTGGTAGAGGTCCTTCTTCTTCGCGTCCAGGAGCTCCTGCCGGATGTAGGGCGGGTTCATGATGACCAGGTCGTAGCGCCCCGCCAGGCCTTCCTCCAGGAGATAGTCACGGCAGGCCACGGTGCCGGCCAGGCCGGCCTCCCGGTTCACGGCCGCCGTCCGCTCGGCCATGACGGGATCCACGTCGTAGGCGTCCACGTGGAGGCCCTTGCCGCCGGCTTCCGCCAGGGCCCGGCTGAAGGTGCCCGGCCCGCAGGCGGGGTCCAGGACGAAACGGACCCCCGGAAGGGCCCCCAGGGCCTTGCGGGCCATGGACAGGGCGATGTCTTCGGGGGTCCAGACCTGACCGAGGTCGCGATTGCGCGGAGTCTCGACGAGGGCGGTCACAAGAAAAGCCTCCTGAGGGATTCCGCCAGGAGCCTTCCCAGCAGGGGCGGCACGGCGTTTCCCACCTGCATGTGGAGGCTCCGCTGGTTCGAGTAAAAGGGCGTGAAGGAGTCGGGGAAGCTCTGGAGCCTCAGGGCCTCCCGGACCGTGATGAGCCGTTCCTGCCGGTGGTGGTAGTTCGCCCCCACGTTCGGCCGGTTGAAGTACGTGTTGATCGTGTAGGCCGGCTGGTCCGGGTGGAGGCGCCCGTAGGTCGTCGTCCGCCCGCCCGCGGCCTTGAACTTCCTGATTCGCACGGTGGAGATCTCGTCGGGGATGTCCGCGTAGTTCCCCCCGGGGGGGATGTGCCGGACGAACTCCCGGTCCAGTTCCGACATGGTCGGCATGGTCTGGAGGGTTACGGCCCCGCCGCATCCCCGGCGCATGAGGCGGGCATAGGCCGAATGGGCCTCCGTGCCGTAGGGGGCGGCCTCCCGGCTTCCCTTGGGAAGGGGCTCGGGCAAGTCGTCCAGGGCCTGGCTCACGGTGACGGGATTGGCCAGGCCGGGTTCCCCCAGGATCCGGGCCATCTCCCCCGGGGGCAGAAGCCGGAACGTCTTGCCGGGCAGGCGGTGCCCCACCATGACGATCCGGCCGCGGCGCTGGGGCACGAACCAGTCGGAGGCCATGAGCCGATGGAAGGTCACCTCGTACCCCAGGGCGGAGAAACGCCGCCCCAGGACCAGGGGAAGCCGCTCCCCGTCCACGCGCGAGGCCGACATCCCGGGCACGTTCTCCATGACGAAGGCCCGGGGGCGGGTCCTTTCCACCGCCTGGGCGTAGGCGAAGACGAGCTTCGCCCGGGGGTCGTCCTCCAGGCGCTTTCC
>CAYOGU010000494.1:0-1872 GCA_964403345.1 uncultured Syntrophus sp.
CGGTGACCGGTACATCATTAAAAATAAAATTGGTTTATCCTCGGCGAGGCGTCCCCATCCCCTTCCCGGCGCACAGACCCGGGGACGGAAGGGAGAGGCCATGGCGTTCATGGGAGCCATATTGGGAAAGAAGCCCCCCCGATGTCAAGGACTTTCTGGCGCCGTCAGATCGCCCGGCCCTTGAACTGGCTCAGATAGAGACGGTGATAGAAGCCCCGTCGTTCCAGCAGTTCCCAGTGCGTCCCCCGTTCGACGATTCGTCCGTCGTCGATCACCAGGACCTGCCCTGCGTCGCGGATCGTGCTCAGGCGGTGGGCGATTACGAAGCTGGTTCGTCCCGCCATGAGGGCCAAAAGGGCCTTCTGGATTCGGGCCTCGGTGCGCGTGTCGACGCTGCTGGTGGCCTCGTCGAGGATGAGGATCGCCGGGTCCGCGAGGATCGCCCGGGCGATGGCCAGAAGCTGCCGCTGTCCCTGGCTGAGGTTCCCGGCCCGTTCCGAAAGGGGGGTTCCGTAGCCCTGGGGGAGCTGCCGGATGAAGGGGTCGGCGCCGGCGGTCCGGGCCGCCTCGATGCACTCCTCGTCGGTGGCGGCAAGCCGCCCGTAGCGGATGTTCTCCATCACCGTCCCCGAGAAGAGGAAGGTATCCTGCAGGACGATCCCCAGACAGCGGCGCAGGTCGGCCTTCGGGATGGAGCGGATGTCCCTCCCGTCGAGACAGATCCGGCCGCCGTCGATCTCGTAGAAGCGACTCAGCAGGTTGATCAGGGTCGTCTTTCCCGCACCGGTCGGCCCCACCAGGGCCAAGGTCTCTCCCTGCCTCGCATCGAGGCTCATCCCCCGAATGACCGGCGTTCCCGGCCGGTAGCCGAACCGCACCTCCTCGAAGCGCACCTCCCCCCGGATGGCCTCCGCCGGCCGGGCATCCGGCGCGTCGGCCGACTCGGCCGGGGTGTCGAGGATCTCGAAGACCCGCTCAGCCCCGGCGAGGGCCGCCTGGATCGAGTTATAGAGGTTCGCCAGCTGCCTCAGGGGGCTGATGAAGTTCTGGCCATAGTTGATGAAGGTCGCGATGAGTCCGACGGTGACGAGCCCCTTCAGGGCGAGCCACCCGCCCAGGCCGGCCAGGACGATCACGAAGAAGTTCCCCAGGACGCCGGTCAGTGGCATGAGCAGGAAGGCGTAGCTGTTGGCTGAGACGGTGGACCGATAGACGGCCTCGTTGCGTTCGTGGAAGGCCGCCAGGACCGCGTCGCCGCGGCGGCAGGCCTTCACGACCCGCTGGCCGCTGATCGCCTCCTCCATGACGGCGTTGAGACCGCCCAAGTCCCGCTGCAGTTCCCGGAACCCCCGGCGGGTGTAACGGGCCACGAATTCGGTGAATCCGAACATGAGCGGGACGACCAGGAGCGAGGCCAGGGCCAGCCAGGGATTCAGGACGAACATGGCGATCAGGATCCCGGCCATGGACAGGATGCCCGCCAAAAGCGAGGTGACGTTCTGGGAGACGGCCTGGTTGATCGCGTCGATGTCGTTGGTCAGGCGGCTCATCAGCTCGCCCGCCGGGTTCCGGTCGAAGAAGCCGATCGGCAACGACTGGAGGTGACCAAAGAGGTCCCGCCGTATCGCCTGGAGGGCGCGCTGGGAAATGTCGGCCATGAACCACGACGAGAGGGCCTGGAAGCCGTTGTTGAGGAGGTACACCAGGAGCATCCAGCCGGCGATCCCCGCCAGGCCCGTCGCCTGCCGGACGGCGATGAACCGGTCGATCGCCACCCCCATGAGGTAGGGGCCGACCAGATCCAAGAGGGTGTAGAGGACGACCAGCAGGCCCGCGAAGACAAGCATTCCCTGGAATGGGAGTAGATAGGGC
>CAYOGU010000495.1:0-1870 GCA_964403345.1 uncultured Syntrophus sp.
TACATGGCGATGATCATCCCGCCGACAACCCCCCCGAGAAAGACCATCATGAAGGGCTCCAGCAGGGCCGTCATTGCACCGACCGCCGCATCCACCTCGTCGTCGTAAAAATCGGCGATCTTGGCCAGCATGGTGTCGAGGGCCCCGGTCGCCTCACCGACGGCGATCATCTGGACCACCATGGGGGGAAAGATGTCCGTGTCCGCCAGAGGTTCGGCGATCGTCTTGCCCTCGCTGATGCTCTGCCGGGTCTTGATGAGTGCGATCTCGATGATCTTGTTCCCCGCCGTCTTGCTGACGATGCCGAGCCCTTCCAGGATCGGCACGCCGCTGGCCATCATCGTGGACAGGGTCCTGGTGAATTTGGCCACGGCCACCTTCTTGAGCAGCGGCCCGAAGACCGGCGATTTCAGGACAAGCGCGTCGACGGTGAGTCTCCCCCTCTCGGTCGCATAATACCGCTTGAAGGCGGCAACCAGGCCGACCAGACCGATGCCCATATAGAGGAAGTAGTCCTGGGCGAACTGGCTGGCATCCACCAGGAACTGCGTCGGTGCCGGCAACGACGAGCCCATCCCCTCGAACATCTTCTGGAAGACCGGGATCACCTTCAGCAGCAGGACCGATACGACGCCGATGGAGATGACCAGGACGCTGATCGGATAGGTCATGGCCCCCTTGACCTTGCTCTTCAGCTTCATCGCCTTTTCCATGTACGCGGAAAGGCGTTGGAGGATCACATCCAGGATCCCGCCGCTCTCGCCCGCCGCCACGAGGTTGACGAAGAGTTCATCGAAGACCTTCGGATGCTTCTTCAGGGCGTCGGTCAGGGTGGCCCCCCCCTCGATGTCCTCCTTGATGGTCCCGATGATCTTGGCGAAGACTTTGTTCTGTTCCTGCTTTCCGAGCAGGTCCAGGCATTGGATCAGGGGAAGGCCCGCGTTGATCATGGTGGCAAAGATCCTGGCGAAAACCACCACGTCCTTCTCCGAAACCTTCTTCTGGAAAAAGGGGATGCTCTCGAAAAGATCCTTGGGCTTCTTCTTCACGTTGATCGCCCGGAACCCCTGGCGTCTGAGCTGCCCACGAACAGCCGCCTCGTCGGCGGCTTCCAGTTCACCCTTCTTCCGTTCGCCCCTTCTTGTTTCGGCATCCCACAAGAATATCGGCATGGCTAAGATCCCTCCCCCCGACTTCGGACAATCTCATAGAGGATGACCCCCGCGGCAACCGAAACGTTCAGGGAGGTCACCCGTCCCCGCATGGGTATGGAAATCAAGAAGTCACATTTCTTCCGGATCAGCGGCCGGATCCCCTGCCCTTCGCTCCCCACGACCAAGCCGACATGTCCCCCGTAGTCCGGGCCCTGGATGTCCTGGGATGACGAGGCGTCGGCGCCGTAGATCCAGAATCCCCGCTCCTTCAACTCATCGATGGCCCTGGCGAGATTCGTCACGACCGCCGTCGGCAGCAGATGGACCGCGCCCGCGGAGGCCTTGGCCACCGCAGGGGTCACCGAAGCGGCCCTGTTTTCCGGGATGATGACCCCGTTGGCGCCGAAACAATGGGCCGTGCGGATGATGGAACCCAGGTTCTGCGGATCGGTGACGCTGTCGAGAAGGACGACCAGATGGTAAGGGGATCGGGGATGCCGGTTGGCGACAATCTCATCCAGGGTGGCGTAGGAATGGTCTCGGCAGAGACCGACCACCCCCTGATGGACTTGGCGGGGTGCCAACCTTTCCACCTCGTCCCGCCCGCCGAACTCCACGGGAATGCCCTGTTCCCGGGCAAGCCGCAGGATCTTCCGCACGGGTTCCCCTCCCCGGCCTTCGGCCATGACGAGTTTCTCCAGCATGGCAGGCTGGGA
>CAYOGU010000496.1:0-1843 GCA_964403345.1 uncultured Syntrophus sp.
GGTGGTCATGGAGGCCGTGGGGACCAACCTGCTGAAGGACCCCGTGGTCAAGGGCGTCGTCCTGAACATCCGGGAGATCACCGAGAGAAAGAACGCGGAGGAGGAGCGGAACAAACTCCAGGTACAGCTTCAGCAGGCCATGAAGATGGAGGCCGTGGGGCGCCTGGCGGGCGGGGTGGCTCACGACTTCAACAATCTGCTCACGGTGATCCACGGTTATGTGGAGCTCGCCCGGATGAAACTCACGCCGCCTGATCCGTTGCTCAGGTCCATCGACGGGATCCAACGGGCCGCCGAGAGCGCAGCCGCTCTGACCAACCAGTTGCTCGCCTTCTCACGCCGGCAGATCATCGAACCAAGGGTGCTCAACCTCAACGACCTGATCGAAGGCCTGGTGAAGATGATGACCCGGCTGATCGGCGAAGACATCGAACTCAAGACCGTCCTGAGCGGAGAGCTGGGCTCCGTCCGGGTGGATCCGGGCCAATTCGAGCAGGTCCTGGCAAACCTGGCCGTCAATGCCCGGGACGCCATGCCGAACGGCGGAAGGCTAGTCATCGAGACGGCCGACGTCGAGCTGGACGAGGATTACTGCTCGCATCATCCCCAGGTGCAGCCCGGGCGTTACATCCAACTGGCCGTGAGCGACACTGGGCACGGTATGAGCGATGAGGTGAAGCGTCACCTCTTCGAACCCTTCTTCACAACGAAGGGCATGGGGCAGGGGACTGGTCTGGGGCTGGCCACGACCTTCGGCGTGGTCAGACAGGCCGGGGGCGCCATCGAGGTGTACTCGGAGGTCAATCGGGGAACGACCTTCAAGATCTACCTGCCGAGGGTCGAGGAACAGGCCGAGCGACTCGTCAAGGAGGCGCCCGACCTCGCACTGGCCCGTGGAAAGGAGACGATCCTCCTGGTGGAAGACGACGAGGGCGTACGCGACGTGGCCCTCAGCATCCTGGAACATCTGGGTTACCGGGTCCAGACCGCCGCAAACGGGGGTGAGGCCTTTCTGCTGGTCGAGAAACATGCCGGGATGATCGACCTGCTCATGACCGACGTGGTGATGCCCGGGATGAACGGCCGGGAACTGGCGGAACGCCTGCGCAGGATCAAGCCCGAGATGAAAGTGCTGTTCACCTCGGGATACACGGAGAACGTGATCGTCCATCATGGCGTGGTGGACAGGAACCTCAACTTCATCGGGAAACCCTATTCCATGCAGGCCCTGTCCCGGAAGATCCGGGAGGTCCTGGACCAGGCGAACCGAGGGGAACGACGGGGAGAACAGAATGGATGACCGGCTAGTGGTCCTGGGGATCTACGGAAGCCCCCGGAAGGGGGGCAACACCGATCTGCTGATCGAGGAGGCCCTGAAGGGGGCCGAGGCGGCGGGGGCTAGGGTGGAAAGGGTCCGCCTAGCCGAGATGAGGATTACCCCCTGCCGGGAGTGTCTGATCTGCTACCGGGACGGGAGATGCGTGATCGCCGACGACATGCAGGGACTCTACGGACGCCTGCTGGAGGCGGACCGCATCGTCCTGGCCTCGCCGATCTTTTTTTACGGGATCACGGCCTGGGCCAAGGCCATGGTGGATCGCTGCCAGGTCCTCTGGGCGAGGCGGTACATCCTCAAGGACGCAACCCTGAACCGGGAGGGGAGGCGGGGCCTCTTCATCTCCGTCAGCGGGACCAAGGGGAAGCGGAACTTCGAGGGGGCTGTCCTGACGGTCCGGTACTTCTTCGACGCCTTCGGGATGGCCTATGCGGGCGACCTGCTGGTCCGAGGGATCGACGCCGGCGGCGACATCCTGAAGGAACCCAAGGCGCTCCGGAAGGCCTT
>CAYOGU010000497.1:0-1834 GCA_964403345.1 uncultured Syntrophus sp.
CTCGTGGGCCATCCAGAAGGCGAGGGCGAAGTCGGCTTCGGCCTCCGGCTTCAGTCCCAGAGTGTCCGGCCGGCAGCGGTGAAGGACGATCCTGCCATCCACCCCCGCCCTGCGGGCCCGCTTCCCCAGGACCGCCAGCATCCTCTCCTGGAGATCGACGGCGACGACCTTCCCTTCGGGACCGGCCAGCCTCGCCATGGCCAGGGTGAAGTACCCCATCCCGCAACCGATATCCAGGACCCGCATGCCTGCCTTCACATAGGGAGCCAGGAGTCCCTCCGGATCATGAAAGAAACGGCGCAGGGGATTGTCGAAACTGTGGCAGAGCCACCAGGGACAGACCAGATTGGCCATTCGCGTCCCCCCCAGGGATCAATCGGCGAATCTCGTCGGGTTTTCGCAGGACGCAGGCGGCATGTCCCGCGCATAGCTGACCTTTAAGGCTTGATCTTGTTGTGGGCACCGTCGCAGTACGGGGGCTTGCCGCTGTGCTTGCAGCCGCACCAGGCCACGGTCTTGGGATAGGTGATCGACACCTCGACCGGTTTCATGTCGGTGCCGAGTTTTTCGTGGGCGCCGTCGCAGAACGGATCTTTGGCAGAATGGCCGCAACTGCACCAGTGATAGGTCCCAGGCTGCATCTCCATCATGTAGGGGCCCTTCTTGACGATCTTCGGTTCCATGGTCGTTCCTCCTCAGTCTTGCAAGTTTCTACCCGCGGGGTAAAGATCCCGATACCGGTAAAAGTATAGGGGGGCGGGAGACGGACTGTCAACCCTCAAAACTCGTATCTCTGGCCGGCCATACCCTGTTCTCGCGATCCGCGGATGGTCCTTGTCAAAAGGGACGGGGTCCCGCAGGCTATTTCTCCTTCAGGAAGAGCCGGACCGGGCCGATCTCGACGAAGGACGGCCCGTCGCCGAAGTTCCCGGCAATGACGACGACCATGTCCTCCTCCCGGAGGCGACCCGTTTTCAGGTGGCCCGTCAGGGCCCTGCGGATGAACTCCTGGCTGTCGGCCGTCCTCTCGAGGTACTCGGCGAAGACGCCGAAGGAAAGGGCCAGCTGCCGGACCACCTGCCGGTCGTAGCAATGGGCAAAGATCGGCTTGCGACCCCTGAAGCCAGCCATGTTGCGGATGGAGTTCCCCGAAGAGGTGTCGGCGATGATGGCCCGGGCGTCCAGCTTCAGGGCCGCCTCCACGGCCGTCTTGGTGAGGAAGGCCGAACGTTCGTTGGTCAGGACCACCGTCGGGACCTCGTGGACGTCGCTCCGGGATTTCTCGACCTCGGCGGCGACCCGGGCCATGGCCGTCACGGCCTCCAGGGGATAGAGGCCGCTGGCCGTCTCGGCGCTCAGCATGACCGCGTCGGTATGGCTGTAGATCGCGCCGGCGATGTCCGACACCTCGGCCCGGGTGGGCCGGGGATTGGCGATCATGGACTGGAGCATCTGGGTCGCGATGATGACCGGCTTGCGGCGGGCGATGCACTTCTCGATGAGCATCTTCTGGATCCCCGGGACCCGCTCAAAGGGGATCTCAATGGCCAGGTCCCCGCGGGCGACCATCACCCCGTAGGCATGATCAAGGATCTCGTCGATGCGGTCCACCCCTTCCTGGTTTTCGATCTTGGCGATGATCCGGATCGGACTTGCGAGCTCGTCGAGGACGGTCTGGACGTCCTGGACGTCCTCCTTGCCGCGGACAAAGGAATGGGCGATGAAATCGCAGCCCTGTTCGGCGGCAAGGCGGATGTAAGCCCGGTCCTTTTCGCTCAGGGCGGGGAGAGCGAACGAGACCCCCGGGACGTTCACGCTCTTTCTCCCCTCGATC
>CAYOGU010000498.1:0-1819 GCA_964403345.1 uncultured Syntrophus sp.
CATGGTGCAGTCGATCGCGGGGATCTGACGATGAATAAAAATACTCCTTCAGGAAAAACGCATGCCCCCCGCATTCGAGTTTGAAGGCCCGATTGTTTCGTCCGCCCTTCAGCGGGACCAATACATACTCGCCGGACAAGCCGATCTTTGCGAGCAACGCCTTGATGCCTTCAGGCGGCGCATCAGGGGAATGATTCATTCGCCCTTGAAGATGCTGTCCTTCAGCTCCTGCCAAGAGCTTACCGTTTCACAATGCACGGGGAGATATCGGACGCCGTCTGGGGCATACAGATATTTTTTTACATCCCTCGGGAAATCGGGTTCCAGGAAAACCTCGGGGAGATCATCCACGAAATGGGTTACGGGAAGTCTTTTAATCGCGGCGATCTTGTCGGACCGGGTTTCGCAAAAAATCACCCGGTCTTTTCCGGCCCCTCCCGTTTCATCACGGATCAACCCGCTCGCCGACAGCCATTCCCAGGCCATCCGATGCAAATCGTAAGGTGAACCAACGACGGGGAAACGTGTTTTGTGGCTGATAATCCAGACCGGTACATCTCGTTTGCGGCAGGTGTGCAAAAAATCATCGACACCGGCATAGACGAGCGCATCTCTTAAATAGGGTCCGTAGACCAGGCCCTGTAATTCCGTCCATAGATCGTTTCTCCCTTCGGACTGGAGATAATCGCGCACGCCGTTCTTATCCATCCGGCACTCTCCGGGTATCCAGTGTCGTTCACGTGCCACCTGATAGAAGAGTTCCCCATAATTAATGATGGTATTATCGAGATCCAAACCGATGACAGGAGTTCTATGCCGCATCTTCGCCGCGTTCCTTTAGAAATGACAAGATGTTTTTCGCTAACGAATGTATATCCAATCCATATTCCCGGCGTGCATACGGCTGTTCTCCCAAGCGATGCAGGAAACGATCCTGAGTGCCGAAACGGAGGATTCCATGTGCCGGCAACTTCCGGTCAACAACCCATTCGACGACCGCACTGCCGAATCCACCCAGAAGAGAATGTTCCTCCAGCATTGCCACGACATCATGGTTGCTCACCATCCACGCCAGCATCTCCTCATCCAGCGGCTTAATTGAGGACCCGTTGACGACGGTCGCCGATATCCTCTCCTGCGCCAAGATATCCGCGATTTTCAAGGCGGAATCGAGCATATTGCCCGTGCCGAGCAGGCAGACGTCCCCACCCCGGCGCAGAACAGACCAGGAGCCGAATCGGAATGTCGGCACCTCTTGATGGATAATCGGCTCCCCCTTTTTCCCGATGCGGAGGTAAGCAGGTTGTTCGGAATCAAATGCCGCACGTAAACAGGCCTTGACTTCCAAGGCATCTGCGGGCGCCGCCACACGCATTCCCGGCAACACCCTCATCACGGCAATATCTTCACACGAATGATGTGTCGCACCAAGCGAGGCATAGGACAAACCGGACCCCGTTCCCACGATCACCACCGGCATTTCGTGGTAACAAATATCGATTCTGATCTGCTCGTAACAACGGTACGTAATAAAGGGGGTGATGGTATAGCACACGGGACGAAACCCGCAGGCTGCCAAACCTGCCGCCATACTGATATTGTTGGCCTCGGCGACACCCGTATTGTAAAAGCGGGATGGGAATTCCGCTTTCAGTTTATCGAATAAGCGATTCCCGATATCGGCGCTCAAAACGATCACCCGTTCATCGCGCCTGGCAATCTCCAATATCTCTTCGGCAAAGGCATTTCTCATGGGATCTGCAGCTCCATCCTGGCTTGGGAGACCTCGTCGCTGTTGGGTGACCGATAATGCCAATTG
>CAYOGU010000499.1:0-1814 GCA_964403345.1 uncultured Syntrophus sp.
CCCCCTGGAAAAGCGGGTGAGCACCGTGGGGACCGTGGCTCCCCATGAGGAACTGAAGGTCGTCGATCCCGACACGGGCAGGACAGTCCCCCGGGGGCAGCAGGGCGAGATCTGCCTGCGGGGCTACCACGTGATGCGGGGGTACGACAACAACCCCGAGGCCACGGCCGCGGCAATCGATCCGCAGGGCTGGCTACATACCGGGGATCTGGGGGTGATGGAGGAGGACGGGTACGTGAAGATCACCGGCCGCCTCAAGGAGATGGTGATCCGCGGCGGCGAGAACCTCTTCCCCCGGGAGGTGGAGGAGTTCATCCGGGGCTTCGAGATCGTTTACGACGTCTACGTGGTGGGCGTCCCGGACAAGAAGTACGGCGAGGAACTTCTGGCCTGCGTCAAGCTGCGGCCCGGGGCCAAGGCCCCGACGACCGACCAGTGGCGGGCCATGTGCAAGGACAAGATCGCCCACGTCAAGATCCCCCGCTACTGGCTTATCGTGGAAGAGTTCCCCATGACGGTGACCGGTAAGATCCAGAAGTTCAAGCTCGCCGAGTGGGGGGCCCGGGAGCTCGGCCTGGCCGAGACTTCAGACGATCAGAAAGGGCACGTCCTCCCCTACCGGGAGTGAGCGCAGGGATCCCCACAAGGGTCGACGTCGCCGAGGTGAGGAGGTTGCGCTGCGGTGGGCGGGGGCCATCATCCCGTCCCGGGCGGTCTGATCTTTTCTCGGTGGCCAGGACCGAATACACGGGCTGCCGGATGAGCCCCTGCTCACTGCCATCCAGGAGCGCATCCTCCTTGAGGGCCTTGTGACGCAGGAGAGCCTCCCGACCCGTCTCGGCCTCCGTCACGGTGAACCCCTTCATCTCCAGGATCTGGCGGACGCCGGTCCGGATGCCGTATTCATCGTCAACGACGAGGATCTTACCTTGTTCGTGTTCCTGTCGGTGGCCGCTGGCCGCGGCTCCTGTCTTTTCCTCGATCACCTTCAGGAGCTGCCTGGCGATCGCCGGCTTGTCGAGGAAGGCGTCCAGCTTGGACCACTTCTTGAGTCCTTCCACCTCCCGATCGAAACGGCGGCCCGTCGTGGAGGCGACCCCCGAGAGCATGACCAGCGGAGCGGCACGTCCTTGAACTGGTCGTCGCTGCGGATCTTGTGACTGAGGCGGAAGCCGGAATCGTAATGCTCCATCATCAGATCAAGGACCATGATGTCCGGCTGTGCCGTGGCAAGAAGGATCATGGCGGCTTTTGATGGATGTTCCTCAAGGAATGGATGTCAAGGAATGGATTTTTGATGGTCCGACGGCACGAGCCATTCTCGCCGATTCCATATCAATCAAGCCAAGTGGTATGCCACCGCTGGTGGAGCAAAAGCTCGTCATGAAGCCGTAGCCGTTCCGTAGGAAGAAACGGTCAGTCCACCATCCCGCGGCAGCCTTTCATGCAGCCGCGCAAATTCTCCCCGTGCGAAAAAATCCCGAGACTGCGGATGGTTTCCAGAAAGGCCTCCACCGCCCTGCTGAAGAGTCTTCCCTTCGGGTAAAACAGTCCGTAGTCCACATTCAGAGCGAATTTCTCCACGTTGAGCCTTTTCAACAGCCCCGCCTTGATCTCACGGCGGGCTGCGGTGGCCGGGATGATCGTCATACCGTAACCCTCTTCGACGGTCCGCTTGGCGGCCTCCAGGTTGGCCAGCGAGAGGGCCTGGTAGGGGAAATTGCCACCGGCATTGGCCTGAAACCACCGTTTCACAAGCGCCAGGGTCTGGGTGCCCTTTTCACGCCAGATGAAGGGAAGCCCGCCGAGTTCGC
>CAYOGU010000500.1:0-1799 GCA_964403345.1 uncultured Syntrophus sp.
CGGCCAGGAGCCGGCTTGCGGCGGCCACTTCCGGGACGGGGAAGGCGGCCCGGGGAAAGGTGATCTCCGTCGCCCCGGGGCCCTTCAGCCAGCCGTCGAGGCCCCGGATTTCGATGCGGGTATCGGGGATCGCGGCGGGCCACCGGCTTTCCGTGCCCGCGGTGCGGCTCAGGAAGATGGCGCCGACGAAAGGAGGGCCGCTTCGGATCGCCTTTCCGAAGGCCACGTCGTCCTCAACGCCATACGTGGACGGCTCGGTGTAGAGGACATCGAAGATCACGGCCTTGGCTCCCTGGCGGCGGCAGAAGTCGAGGATGAGACCGTACATCTCCCGCGGCCAGGGCCAGCCCAGACTGTTCTCCGTCTTGCCCCAGTCCAGGCTCTCCTGGTCCAGGAGGATGAGGCGAATCCGGTCGGTTGCCGGGCCCGGACGGGCCAGGAGGTGGACCCGCCAGTCCCAGGTCTTCAGCTCCCAGCGTTCGAGCCAGCCCGGGATCCAGAGGATCGATGCGACCGCGAAGCCGATCAGTCCCGCCGCGATTCCCTGGAGGGTCTTCTTGGCTGCGGGCGACAGGGCCGTCTTCATATCCGGTTGAGGGCCTGCTGGAACCGCTGCTGACGGGCGGCGGTGGTCTGGATGGCTGCCATCCACAGCCCTTCCTTCCGGAGCTCCGCGATCCGGTCATTCGGGGCGGGGTGGGTCTTGGAGAAGTCGTAGCCGCCGGGCTTGAGGTTCCGGCCCATCACCGTGAGCATCTCGATCAGGCCGTTTGGGTCGTAGCCGACGCGCCGAAGGAGCGCGGCCGCGGCCCGGTCCGCCTCGAATTCCGAGGTGCGGGCGTAGCCGTTGTTGATCAAGGTGCTGGTGATGTCGGTGATCGCCCCTTCGAAGGTTTGGGTGAGCGAGGCGATCTGGCTGGAG
Organism: uncultured Syntrophus sp.; assembly: GCA_964403345.1. Classification (GTDB taxonomy): domain Bacteria; phylum Desulfobacterota; class Syntrophia; order Syntrophales; family UBA5619; genus JAKAFS01. The sequence goes on from CAYOGU010000500.1 coordinate 923, forward strand.
CCGAGGGTCTTGGCCCCCTCAGCAGCGAGGGTCGTCAGGGCCTCGGTGACCCGCGCCTTCTCGATGGCCTGCATCCCGTGCCGAAGCTGGATGTGCCCGATCTCGTGGGCCAGGACCGCCGCCAGGGCCTCCTCGCTCCGGCAGCAGCGCAGCAGGCCCCGCGTCACGAAAACCAGGCCGCTGGGGGTGGCGAAGGCGTTGATGTCGTCCGAGTTCAGGACGAGGAAGTGGTAGCCGCCGAAGATGCTGGGCAGGTCCGAGGCCTGGGCCAGCGTCTGGCCCAGGATGTTGACGTACCGGTTGGCCGCGGCCTGGTCGTAGGCCTTGTAGCGGGTCAGGACGACAGCCCCGACGGTGCGGCCGATGTAGTACTCCTGCTCCGGCGTGAACTCCTCGGCACTCCGGGCCACGGCCCGGGCCGACTTGCGGATCGAATCCGCCTGGGCGCCGGTGATTACCCCAGCCCCCTGCCCGATGGTCGTGGCGATCTGGGCGGCGGACTCCATGGTCTGGCAGGCCGACAGCGCCATCAGGGCGCTCAGGATGGCGGCGAGGGCCGCGATGGCAGGAAGGGCGGTCTTCTTCATCGGGCACCTCCTTCCCGGGGGACGATCTCCCCGTCCCTGAGGAAGGCCTGCATCTCCTCGGGCGCGACCTGGAACTTCTCCATCCGGTCCACCCAGGTGAAGTCGACGGCCTGGTGATTCTTCCGGTATGCCTTCTCGATCTCCTCGTTGAACCCCTTGCCGGCCAGGGCGATCTCGCCGCCCGTGGCGCTGGTCCGGACATCGGCCGTCCCGGCCTGCGGGGCGATTGTCTTGGCCGTCAGGGCCGAACTGTGCATCCAGCCCTGGAGTCCGGCGCGCAGGGCCACCTT
>CAYOGU010000501.1:0-1783 GCA_964403345.1 uncultured Syntrophus sp.
GTTCCCACGTCCTGGATTTCGACGACACCAGCGTGGAATTTCTGGGGCATCCGAGCGTCACCCTCTTCCCCGGAATCCTCGCGGCTGCGGAATGGCGGCACGAGAGCGGGCGCGCCTTTCTTGCCGCCTACGTCCTGGGCTACGAAACCGGATGCCGCGTCGCCCTCGGGGCCTCTCCCAACCATTACCTGGCCGGCTGGCACGGCACGTCCACCATCGGCCATTTCGCGGCGGCCGCCGGGACGGCGAAAATCCTGGGCCTGAACGCGGACGAACTGGTTCACGCCCTGGGGGCGGCGGGGACGCAGGCCTCCGGACTCAAGGCCGTCTTCGGAACCTCCTGCAAGCCTTTTCACGCCGGGAAGGCCTCCTTCGACGGCCTGCTTGCGGCACTCCTCGCCCAGCGCGGTTTCACCAGCACCGGGGATATCCTGGAGGGGCAGAAGGGATTCTGGGAGATGTTCTCGAAGGACTGGAAGGCGGAGGATGCCCTGCAGGGGCTGGGCGTTCAATGGTACATCCTCAAGAACAACTACAAGTTTCACGCGTCCTGTTACGGGACGCATGCCCCGATCGAGGCGGCCCTGGCGCTGAAAAGGCTCGAAGGGATGGAGGTCGGGCAGATCCGGGCGATGGACATTCACGTTTCGCGGCCCATGCTGGACGTTGCGGGCAAGGAGAGGCCCGAGACCGGCCTCGAGGCCAAGTTCAGCATCCCCTACAGCGTGGCCAACGCCCTCTTGAACCGGGACACCGGGATGAACGCCTTCACCGACGAACGGGTCCACGCGCCGGAAACCGTCGCCCTGCAACAGCGGATCCGCCTGGTCCCCGACGATGCGCTCGCCCCCTTCGAAGCGGAGATCCGCCTTGACCTGGGGGGCCGAAGCCTGAGACAGACGTTCAACATGCTCGAGCACGTGATGGACCCGCGGGAAAAGGAGGACAAGATCGTCGGGAAGTTCCTCGGCCTGGGGGGATTGGCCCTCGCACCCGACCGCCTGGAGCGGATCGTGGAGCGGGTTCTCGACCTGGAGGAGGAAGAGGACATGGCCGCCTGGATGGCGCTGCTTTCCTGATGGCGGTGTCCGGAGGGGGGGATTCTCGGGATCGATCGGCCGTTGCGTCCAACGCCCATTGACGCCGCCGGAATGACGGTAAAAGGGTGTCGTTCACGACGGTCGAGCGGAGGCGTGATGGGGACCATCGAAAAATTGCATGCACATCTGTTCGCCATCGATCAGCGGTGGATGGACCATGACAAGTTCGCCAGCGCCTACCTCCTGGCGAGCGACCGGGTGGCCCTCTTCGACACCGGCCCGACCACGGTCATCGAGCACGTCCTCGATGCCGTCCGGGAAATCGGCTATGAGCCGGAGGAGATCGACTGCCTCATCTTCAGCCATATCCATGTCGACCACGCCGGCGCCGCGGGCAGCCTCTGCCGGCGGTACCCCCGCCTCCGGGCCCTGGCGCATGAGCGGGGCGTGCCCCATCTCGCCGACCCGTCCAGACTCGTCGAGAGCATGAGGCGGGTCTTCGGGGAGAACGCCGGGCGGTGGTACGGCGCGGTGGAGCCGGTTCCCGAAGCGCAGCTCGCGCCGCTCGCCGATGGAGACGTCATCGATCTGGGACAGGGCGTGCGGCTCCGCGTCGTTCACACCCCCGGTCACGCGGTGCATCACTTGAGCCTGTTCGAGTTGAAGAGCGGCGCCCTGCTGGCCGGAGAGGCCCTCGGGGTCTATTTCCCGGAGGCGGAGGTCCATTTCCCCAGCACCCCCCC
>CAYOGU010000502.1:0-1776 GCA_964403345.1 uncultured Syntrophus sp.
ATGTCCCAGCGCTTCAGGTAATAGGGTCGATGGTCCTTGAGCAAGGCGTCTACCTCATCTCTGAGGAAAAGGCGTAGGCGGTATCGGCCCTGAACATCTCGGATCTGGAAGCGGGTTGGGAGGCTAGAAGATCCTGACGCAGACCGCGGGGAAGGTGTTCGCTCCTTGCCCAGAACTCGTGGCGGAAGAGTCCGGCGGCGGGGGTCAAATCCATCAATGCGTCATAGGCGAGCATTACGGCGGCGGCCGTCCAGGTGGTCTTCTCCTCGGGCCAGATGACGCGATCGGGAAACGTCACGCCCATCCAGTAGGAGCCGTCATCGAACTTCTTGTCCTGAAGCCAGCTGAAAACCAGTTCCGCCTGGGCATAATCTCCAATGGCCTCCAGCGCCAAGACGAGTTCAGAAGTTTCCGCCATCGTTACCCAGGGACGGTCGGAGACGCACCGCACACCCCAGTCCGGAACGACGAATTTTTCCCAGTGTTTTTCCATCCGTCTGTGGGCGGCCGCTCCGTTGATCGCACCGCACAAAATGGGATAGTACCAGTCCATCGAAAACCGGGATTTGATCATGTTGAAGAGGTTCGGCTGCGTCCGGATCGCATGACCCAGCTTCATCAGCGCCTTTTCCCAGGAGGGCTTCCGTTTCCCGAGCACATGCGCGATGGACAGGGCGCACTTCAGGCTCATGAAGATGGAGCTGCAGCCCGTCAGGAGGGCCATGGGATCGACCACGCCTTCCTCATTTTTGGCCCAGAAGATCTCCCCGGATTCGGCCTGCATGCGGACGGCAAAATCCACGCCGCCCATGACGCAGGGCCACATCCCGCGGAGAAAATCCCGGTCTTCGGTGAGGAGGAAGTGATGGTAAACCCCCACGGCGACATAGGATGACATGTTCGTGTCCCGCGTTCGATCTTCGGGCCGCCCGTCCCGATAGGCGGCGTACCAACTCCCGTCCTCCAGCTGATGATCCCTGAGCCAGAGGTAGGCGCGCTCGGCGTCTCGCCGGCAGCCGGCCATGGAAAGACCCATGGCGCTTTCGATGTGATCCCAGGGATCCGTCTTGCCGTCGATCGACCAGGGAATTTCGCCACTGCCCTTCTGGACCCGCTTGATGAAGGCGGCCATGGCGTCGATTTCGATGGGGTTCATCGCCAGCCTGCGGGAAACGTTCAATTCCATAGTCATGACCCTTTTCTGAGATAAATGACGATGCTCTTGGATAAAAAAGGATTCAGAACCGCGTCCAGGCTCCGGGTGATGCGGGGGGCCTCGATGATGTCCCATTCGAGGAATTTCTTGTACAACCTCACCATCCGCGAAGATTCATTCTTGTGGCCCACCGCGCATTTCAGCCACCAGTAAGGGGCGTGCAGCGCATGGCGGTAATCAAAGCCCCAGCAGGTGGTCCCGGCCGATTCGAGCAGCCGGGTCAGTTCGTCCTTCTTGTAGATTCGGATGTGCCCCCCGGGCTCTTGATGGTATTCCGACGACAGCGCCCAGCAAATCCGCTCCGGCCAATATCTGGGTACGCTCACCACCAGATTGCACCCCGGTTTCAGAACGCGGACCAGCTCGGCAATGGCCTTCCGATTGTCCGGAATGTGTTCCAGCACCTCCGAGCAGATCACCGCGTCGAACCGGTCGGAGGCGAAGGGCAGGCTTGTCGCGTCCGCCTGGGCGACCAGCCACGAACCATGGCCCTCACCCTCCCCCTGCATGAGGTGCAGGGTGTATCGGGCCTTGCGCAAATCCTCCCAGTTGAGATCCAC
>CAYOGU010000503.1:0-1759 GCA_964403345.1 uncultured Syntrophus sp.
GGCCGGGGTGAGGATTGAAGCGGGCGAAGGGCCGGTGAGGGCGGGAGGCCCCGCCCTCACGGATCCTGACGGTTACAGCCTTTCCAGGGCGACGGCCAGGGAGACGCCGCCCCCGCCGCAGAGCGTGGCCATCCCCAGGGACTTGCCCCGTTTGGCCATGGCATGGATCAGGGTGACCATGATCCGGCAGCCCGTGGAGCCCACGGGGTGGCCGAGGCCCACGCCGGACCCGTTGACGTTGACGATCTCGCGTTTGAGCCCCAGTTCCCGTTCGCAGCCCAGGTACTGGGCGGCGAAGGCCTCGTTGACCTCGATGAGTTCGAAGTCGGCCAGGGTGAGGCCCGAACGGTCCAGGAGGTTCCGGACCGCCGGCACGGGGCTCAGGCCCATGACGGAGGGATGGCAGCCGCCGCGGCCCACGGCCCGGATCCGGGCGAGGGGCTTGAGGCCCAGTTCGCGGGCCTTTGCCGCGGACATGATGACCATGGCGCTGGCCCCGTCGTTGATGCCGGAGGAGTTCCCCGCCGTGACCTTGCCGGTCTTCGGGACAAAGGCGGCCGGCAGGGCGGCGAGGTCCGCCATGGTCAGGCCCGGCCGGAAGTGTTCGTCCTTCTCGAAGATGACGGGCGGCTTCCCCTTCTTCTGGGGGACCTGGACCGGGACGATCTCATCCCGGAAGTCCCCCTCGCGGGTGGCCCGCTCGGCGTTGTTGTGGCTGCGCAGCGCCACCTCGTCGATCTCTTCCCTGGAGAGGTTGTGGATCTGGGCGACGAGTTCGGCCGTGACCCCCATGATGTAGGGCTTCCCCCGGAAGAGCTCCACGACGCCCCCCTCCTTGACCGGTCCCTTCTCCAGGCCGGGCAGGAGGTGGGAGCCGGCGTGGAGTCCGTGGACGATGTTGTCCACGAAGACCTGGTCCTGCAGGCGGCAGCCCCAGCGGGCGGCCGGAACCGAATAGGCGATCCCCGACATGTGCTCCATGCCGCCGGCGAGGATGATCTCCGCCATGCCGGCCTGGATCATGGCCATCCCCGAGACGACGGCCTCCATCCCCGAGATGCAGACCCGGTTCACCGTGACGGCCGTCACCGTCTCCGGGATTCCCGCCATCAGGGCGGCAATGCGGGTGACGTTGAGGGCGTCCTCCGGTTCCATGCAGCAGCCGAACCGGACATCATCGATGAGGGCGGCCTCGATCCCCGCCCTCTTGACGGCCTCCTGCATCACCGTACTTCCCAGCGCGGCACAGTTCAGGCCGCGAAGCGAACCGCCGAAGGCGCCGACGGCGGTCCGACAGGCCGATACGACAACCACATCTTGCATAGGATTCCTCCTCCATGGCTTCCGGAATGTCACCGAGGGAACCTGCGGTGATCCGAGATGAAAGGGGTTAAGGGAACAGGGGCGCCCCGCCGGGCATTCCCCTCCAGGGCTGCAGGGCAAAGAGCCGGATTACCGTCGCGATGGGCTTGGAGCAGCAATAAAAAAAGGAAAGGCTGAAAAACCGAAGGTCTTGCAGCCTTGGAATTCTGGCTCCCCGTGTGCAACCCTCTTCATAATCCTTCTCGTTCTCCGGCGGTTAACCGAAAACCGTTGTGATTCAATGATCTATCAAAGAGCATGTGGCTCCAGGCGGGCCGTAAACCCTGACAATCCCATTTCTTCGTCTACCCTACCAAAGGGGTATGTCGCAAGTCGAGTCGTGAGTTTGTCGCAAGTTCCTCAATCCTCAATCATCCGGACCCCGGTGGGCGGTGGC
>CAYOGU010000504.1:0-1725 GCA_964403345.1 uncultured Syntrophus sp.
CCTCGATGTTGTGCGTGACCATAAGGATGGCCCGCGTCGGGATCTTGCCGGCTGCCTTGGGCAGATAGATCTTGAAGGTCGTGCCCGCCCCCTCCTGGCTGTAGACATGGATGTGGCCCCGATGCCTCTTGATGATCCCGAATACCGTGGAGAGGCCGAGTCCCGTCCCCTTTCCCGCCTCCTTGGTGGTAAAGAAGGGGTCGAAGATCTTGTCCCTGATATTGTCGGGGATGCCCGGTCCCGTATCACTGACGAACAGGAGGGCGTACGGGCCGACCTCGCCGAATCCATTGGCGGCGATGAAGGGCCGGTCGATCTCCAGCCGGCCCGTCTCGATGACGATGCGGCCATTGGCCCCGATGGCGTCGCGGGCGTTGGTGATCAAATTCATCAGGACCTGCTCGATCTGGCCGCGGTCGGCTGTCACGGGCAGCTCCTCGGCCGGGACGATCAGTTTGAGCTCAATGTCCTTCCTGAGCAGGCGGACCAGGAACCGATCGAAACCACGGACAATCCTGTTGAGGTCGATCCTCTCGAGGCGGACGGTCTGCTTCCTGCTGAAAGCCAGCAGCCCCTGGGTCAGAGTCGCGGCCCGGTCGGCCGACGTCAGGACCTGCTCGATGTTCTGGCGGTTGGGATCGCCCGGCTTCATCCCCTGGCTGGCCAGGGTGGAGAACCCCACGATCGCCGAGAGGATGTTGTTGAAGTCGTGGGCCACTTCCCCGGCGAGAAGGCCGATGGCCTCCATCTTCTGGGCCTGTCGGAGCTGTTCCTCCAGGAGGGCCTTTTCCGCCTCGCTGCGTCTGCGCTCGGCAATGTCCCGGGCGATGCCGGTCGTTCCGGCCACGTTGCCCCCTGGATCAAGGATCGGCGTCTTGATCGTTTCGAACCACGTCTCTTTTCCATCCGGACCGATGAGCCGTTCCTCCACGCGCTTGCGCGTCTTGGTGCGCATCACCTCCGTATCGTCGCTGCGATACAGGCGCGCCAGGTCTTCGGGCCAGAGGTCCAGGTCCGTCTTGCCGACCAGTTCGCGGGGATCGCGGCCGCAGGCCTTTCCGAACGGTGCGTTCGCGGCGATGTAGCGGCCATCCCGGTCCTTCAGCCAGGCGATGTCCGGGATGTTGTCGAGGATGGCGCTCATCTGCAGGAGACTGGCCTGCAGGGCCTCTTCGGCCCGCTTCCGCTCGGCGAGCTCCTCCTGCAGCTTTTTTCTGGCCTCTTCCAGATCGACGATCTTCTTCTCGAGCTTCCGGAAGAGGACCTCGTTGTGCTGCCTGAAAAACTCCATCTCGCTGCCCAGGGGGGGCTCCGGGCAGGCCGACTGTTTGGCAAGGACCTCCCGTATCGTCCGGCCGAGATCTTCGATGTCGTCCGGCTTCACCAGGAACCGGTCCGCCCCGAGCTTCAGAGCGAACGCGCGGTCCTTGTCCGAGACGTACGTGGCGGTGTAGATCACGAATGGGGTGGTCCGGAGGCACGTATCGGCCCGGATCGCGCTGCAGAGCTGGAACCCGTCCATCCTCGGCATGAGGATGTCCGAGACGACCAGGTCCGCCCCCGGCGATTTCAGGAGTTCCAAGGCCTCCACGCCATCGCGGGCGATGAGGGTTTCATAGCCCTCCCCTTTGAGGAGGGCATCAAGCATGTAGCGGTTCTCTTCGTTGTCGTCGACGATCAGGATTCTCATCAGGCTCTCTCCGGTGAATTCGCGCTGTCTCAGTT
>CAYOGU010000505.1:0-1723 GCA_964403345.1 uncultured Syntrophus sp.
GTTCCAGCCGGTCGACGGAATGGATCATGTCGAATAGCTGGACGGCGTACTTCGCCTTGTTCGTCTGGAGGTGGCCGATCAGGTGCCACTGACATTGCCGGCCGAGGGTTTCGATCTTCCTCCTCGCTTCCTGGACGTAGTTCTCGCCGATGATTTCGACCCCCGCGCGGATCGCCTCGCCGATCCGATCGTCGTCGACCGTCTTGGTCACCGCCATCAGGCGGACGTCCCCCGGGGAGCGGCCGGAACGGAGGGCGGCTGCCGCTATGCGATCCCGGACGTCCCGGATGTTATCGGTGAGGATCATGGTTGTCTCCGTGGAAATGGATGGCCCGAACGCGCTTGAGGGCGTCGATCACCTCGCAGAGGGGGAGGCCCACGACGTTTGTGTAAGAGCCGCGGATCTCCCGGATGAAGAAGGCGCCCATCCCCTGGACGGCGTAGGCCCCGGCCTTGTCGTAGGGTTCGTCCTGGGCAGCGTACCAGTCCCGCTCTTCGCGGGTGATCCCCCTGAAGAGGACCGTGGAGGCCACGGCCTCCCGGAGCCGGATCCCCGCCTGGAGCCGGACGATGCTGAAGCCCGTGAAGACCTCATGCTCCTGGCCGCTCAATTTGTCGAGCATCTCCCTGGCCTCGGCGACCGATCCGGGTTTGCCCAGGAGCTCGCCGGCGATGGCGACCACCGTGTCGGCCCCCAGGACCCAGGCGTCGGGGTGATGGTTCGCAACAGCCAGGGCCTTGGCCTCGGCGAGGCGAAGGACCTGCTCTCGCGGGGTTTCTCCCTGGCGGAGGTCCTCGCCGACGAGACTCGGCTCCACGTCGAAATCGAGCCCCAGGAGCCGGAGCATGTCGGTGCGACGGGGAGAGGCGGAGGCGAGGATGAGCCTTCCGTCAAGACGGATCTGCATAGTGGACTTACCTGCCGGTGGAACTTTTCTGGAGGGCGGACGGCCTCCGTCCCCGTTCTCTTTATATAGAGGAACGCCGCATTGCTGTCAAGCCGGCTCCGGTCAAGGGGTGCCCCGGTTCGGCAGTTTGGGTGGGAAGCCGGTCCCGCAGTCGCTCATGAATCCCGGCTTCCTGCCCAGACGGAGATACGGCCCCGGGGGGCGGGAAGATTTCGCTGGATTTTTGACCCGGCTTCCGGCTACGATATCCGCACTGCGGCGGAGAAAGAGCGACCGCCGCAGGCAGGGTCCGCCGCGGTGCGGACCCATCCAGGAGGAAAGGGATGATGAACGTCAGGAAGATCCTCGGCCTCGTTCTGGCCGTTATGCTCGTGGTCGCCGCGGCCGCGCCGCTGGCAGCCGCTGAAAAGACCTTCGATCTCAAGATCCCCGGCTGCAGCGCCTGAGGCCCCTACGCGAGGATAAGTTCTATCCTCAAGGGGCAGGATGGGGTCGTCGCCTTCAGCCACGTGCCGCCCGATACGATCCGCATCACCTACGATGACCAGAAGACCGACGAGGAAAAAATCGTCCAGGCCCTCGTCGAGGGGGGGGTGTCGATCCCGGGGAAGTCAACGCCCGAGACGGAGAAGCCGGTCACCCACCGGTAGGAGGGTTCTTCCCCCACATACACGGCGGCGTTCCGTCTTTGCGGCATGGGGACCGCCCGGAGGCGCTCCCGCTCCCGCCTGCCGCGCCATGGCCGGGGCTCAGAGGCACTCTTCACGGCCTTCCTCCTCGAGGGCTTGCACCACCTTCTTGACGTCCTGCGTGCG
>CAYOGU010000506.1:0-1699 GCA_964403345.1 uncultured Syntrophus sp.
CTCCTCGGACATCCTGGACACCTCCCTGGCCCTCCTGCTCAGGGAAGCCGCCGACATCCTGATCGAGGACCTGGACCTCCTGCTGGCGGCCCTGAAGAAGAAGGCCTTCCTCCACAAGGACACCGTGATGATCGGCCGGTCCCACGGCATCCACGCCGAACCGATCACCTTCGGCCTGAAGATGGCCCTCTGGTACGCCGAAATGGCCCGGAACCGGGAGCGGATGGTCCGGGCCAGGGAGACGATCAGCACCGGAAAGCTCGCCGGGGCGGTCGGGACCTTCTCCTTCGTGGATCCCTCGGTCGAGACCTACGTGTGCGGGCGCCTCGGCCTGAAGCCGGCCCCGGTGTCCTCCCAGATTGTCCAGCGGGACCGCCACGCCGAGTATTTCTCCACCCTGGCCATCATCGCCTCGTCCATCGACAAGTTCTCCCAGGAGGTCCGGCTGCTCCAGCGGACCGAGGTCCGGGAGGCGGAGGAGTACTTCTCCCCGGGGCAGAAGGGCTCCTCGGCCATGCCCCACAAGCGCAATCCCGTGCTCTCGGAGAACCTTTCCGGCCTGTCCCGCCTCATGCGGTCCTACGCCCTGGCGGCCCTGGAGGACGTGGCCCTCTGGCACGAGCGCGACATCAGCCATTCGTCCGTGGAGCGGGTCATCGGCCCGGACGCCACGATCCTGCTGGACTTCATGCTGAACCGCTTCACGGGCCTGGTGGACCAGCTCATCGTCTACCCGGAGCGGATGAAGGCCAATCTCGAAATGACGCACGGGGTGTTTTTCTCCCAGATGGTCCTCCTGAAGCTGATCGACAAGGGGGTCACGCGGGAGGACGCCTATGCCATCGTGCAGCGCAACGCCATGAAGACCTGGGCGGAGGGGAGGGAATTCAAGGACCTGCTCCTCGCCGATCCGGAGGTCGCCTCCCGCCTGAAGCCGGCCGACCTGGACGCGGTGTTCCATGTCGGGAACTTCCTCAAGCAGGTGGATTTCATTTTCAAGAGGGTTTTCGGGGAATCGTGATGAAACGGTGGATCGCCCTTCTGATCGGGCTGGTGTCCTTCCTGGGGATCGGCGCGTGCAGCCACGTCCGGGAATACGCGGACATCGCCCGCTCAAAAGAGGTGTCCGAAGCGTACCGGGTCCAGCTCGCCCGCTGGACGCGCTCGCAGATCGTCCATTCCCAGTTCGAGACCCGGGTCCACATCCATGCGACCTATCTCGGCCCGGAATTCAACAGGGCCTACCTGGACGAATACGCCCGGCTGTACCGCCTGAGCGAGGGCGAGAAGCGCTCCCGGGCCGAAAGCGACGCGGCCAAAGCGTCGGAGTTTACCGAATTTCTCTTCTACGCCTACATCCCGGAAAAACCCTCCAACGACTTCGACCGGAAGGGATCGATCTGGTCCGTCTTCCTGATCGACTCCAAGGGGCAAAAGGTCCTCCCGACCGGGATCGGCCGGATCAATCCGGTGACGCCGGTCATCCTGAACTTCTTCCCCTACGTCCACGCCCAATACGGGATCGCCTACCGCCTCAAGTTCCCGGCCTCGGCCGCTGCGCTGATCGCCGACCCCTCCACGAAGCTGGTCTTCACCGGCGTCGTCGGCACGGTGGAGCTGGCCTTCGGCAGCCGGTGAAGGCCCGGCGGCTGCCGGACCGGAACAGCGGGGAAAAGCGCCTGCATCCGGGAGATGTCTC
>CAYOGU010000507.1:0-1690 GCA_964403345.1 uncultured Syntrophus sp.
CGGAAGATCCGGATGGACCGGGCCGCCTTTCCCGATCTGCCGGTCCCCTCCGACGGCGGCACGGTCTACCTGACGGCGGCCGATCAAACCGGGATGATGGTTTCCTTCATCCAGTCCAATTACCTGGGATTCGGATCGGGAATCGTCGTGCCGGACACGGGGATCAGCCTCCAGAACCGCGGCGCCGGCTTCACCCTCCAGGAGGGCCACCCCAACCGGGTGGCCGGGGGAAAGAGGCCCTACCACACGATCATCCCGGGATTCGTCATGAAGGACGGGTCCCCCCTGATGAGCTTCGGCGTCATGGGCGCCCGCATGCAGGCGCAGGGTCACCTGCAGATGCTGGTCCGCATCGTCGCCGGCGGCCAGAATCCCCAGGCCGCGGCCGACGCCCCCCGCTGGTATCTCGACGAAGGCAGCCGGCTGGCCCTGGAGCCCGGCATCGGGCCGGCGATCCGCGAGGAGTTGCGGCTCCGCGGTCATCGAATCGCCCCGGATGCCCCGGTCTCTCTCTTCGGGGGGGCGCAGCTCGTCTACCGGCTTCCCGGCGGCTATTGCGCCGCGTCCGACCCGAGAAAAGACGGCCAGGCCGTCGGCTTCTGACCCATGCCGCCCGCAAGGACTCGCCGCGCCGACCCAGGTTCCGGCGCGATCGTTCAAAGAATTGGTCTAAAGATATGTTTTTTCCTGCCGAATCTCTTTTTTGTCATTGACAAACAGTGAAGGAATTCCTATCTTAACGTCACCTCAATAGACCGGGAGACCAGGGCATTGATTAATCATTATAAATGCAAGAAAAAGGGACACCTGATTGCGGAGGTTTGCCAGGACACCACCTGCGAATGGCGGCTCAAGAACGAATCCTTCTTCAACTGCACCTGGGTGGCCTGCAACTTCGGGCCGTTCACCCTTGAAGAAGTAGGTGAGATGATGGGTGTAACTCGTGAAAGGATAAGGCAAATCGAGGCAAAGGCCCTCAAGAAGCTCCAGCACAAGAAGAGAAGGGATCAACTCCGGGATTTTGCCTCTCCCGACAGCGAATGGGACATGATCTGACGCGGACGGGGATCACGATCCCTGCTGGCCCTTCTTCTTCTTCAGGACATCCATGAACACCCGCATGCGCTCCTTTCTTTCCTCGGTGGAGAAAAGGAGCGTTTCCACATCCATCTCAAGCTCCAGCGCGGAGCAGCGGTCCAGATGGGGGGCGACGTCCGACATCCGTTTCACCGCCTCGATGGCCGCAGGCGGCCGGTTTGCCAATTCCCGGGCCACGGACTCCGCCTCTGCCATCAACTTCTCCGGCGGGGCCACCTTGTTGACGATCCCCAGTCTCAGCGCCTCCTTCGCCCCGATCGGCTGACCCAACATGATGATCTCCTTGGCCTTGGCCGTGCCGACCATCTGCCTGAGGGGATTGAACAGGGGGTTCAGGCCGAATTTCAGCTCCGGATGGCCGAAGATGGCCGCTTCGGATGCGATGATCCAGTCGCAGATGACGGCCAGGTTGAAGCCCCCGCCCAGGGCGATGCCGCCGACCCCGGCGATCACCGGCTTTTTGAAGGTGAAGATCTTTTTCAGGCAGTTCGCAACGGATTTGAAGTAGTCGTCGATCCGGTCTTCGGAGAGGGCCGCCATCTCCTTGACGTCGGCGCCGGTGCAGAACGCCCGACCGGTGCCGGTCACGATC
>CAYOGU010000508.1:0-1688 GCA_964403345.1 uncultured Syntrophus sp.
GAGGTCAACGCCGCGATCGCGGAGTTGGAGAGCTGCGGTGAGATCCGGAAGATCGACGCCCGCTGGTTCGGCACCGACGAGGCGGCCAAGGTCCTCCCCGATCTCAAGCTCGGAGGGGAAAGCGGGGTGATCCGCCTTGCCGTCAACAGCAACGGCCCGCCTTTCGTCTACATCAAGGACGGAAGGCTCGTGGGGTACGATATCGAACTGGTGATGCGGATCGCCGAAAAGCTGAAGAAAAGGATCGAGATCGCCGACCTAGACTTCGGGGCGATCATCCCGTCGCTGGTGAGCGGCCGGAGTGACATGGCCGCCTCGTGCATCACCATCACCGAAGAGCGCGCCAAGTCGGTCCTGTTCAGCAACCCCTACTACAGGGGCGGCGTCGTGATTGCCCTTGCCAGCAGCCCCGCTGCCGGCAAGGGAGGTTTCTGGTCTGGCCTGCAGGAGAGTTTCCGTCGGACCTTTCTGGTCGAAGACCGGTACAGGCTGATCCTGAAGGGTCTGGGGGTGACGGTCACGATCTCGGTCCTCTCAGCGGTCATTGGCACCCTGTTGGGTTTTGGCGTCTGCCTGTGCCGAAGGGCCCCAAACCACTGGGCGAGCCTCCCGGCCAGGGGTTTCATCCGGGCCGTCCAGGGCACACCCATCGTCGTAATCCTTATGATCCTGTACTACATCGTCTTCGGCAACGTGGATGTAAGCGGGATCGTGGTGGCTGTGGTCGGCTTCTCGATCAACTTCGCCGCCTACGTCTCGGAGATGATGAGGACCGGCATCGAGGCCGTGGACAAGGGCCAGCACGAGGCGGCGGCCCTGGGTTTCAACCGGCTCCAGGTTTTCACCCGGATCACCTTCCCGCAGGCTGCGCGGCACGTTCTGCCGGTCTTCAAGGGTGAATTCGTCTCCATGGTCAAGATGACTTCGGTCGTGGGCTACATCGCCATCCAGGACCTGACCAAGATGAGCGACCTTATCCGCAGCCGGACCTATGAGGCTTTCTTCCCGCTCATTGCCACGGCCCTCATCTACTTCTCCGTCGCTTATGCCCTGACGCACCTGTTCTCCCTGGTGGAGGCGAGGGTCGATCCGAAGCGGAGGAAGAGGGCGGTCAAGGGGGTGGTGCCATGATCCGCATCCGGCACCTCTCCAAAGCCTTCGGCCCGAATCTCGTCCTTCGGGACGTAAACGCCGAGATCCAGCAGGGCGAGGTGATCTCCGTGATCGGTCCCTCGGGGTCCGGCAAGAGCACCCTCCTGCGCTGCCTCAACCTCCTAGAAAGGCCGACCGGCGGCGAGATCCTCATCGACGGAATCAACCTGCTTGACAAGAAGACCGACGTCCTCAAACTCCGCCGGAAGATGGGGATGGTCTTCCAGTCCTTCAACCTCTTCTCCCATTTGATGGCAGTCGAAAACATCATGCTTGGTCCCGTCGGACTGCTGGAGATGGGCCGTCAGGAGGCCTTCGACGAGGCCATGCGGCTGCTCACGATGGTGGGGCTCGCAGAAAAGGCCTTCGCCTATCCCGACGAGCTCTCGGGCGGACAAAAGCAGCGGGTGGCCATCGCCCGGACCCTGGCCATGAAGCCCGAAATCGTCCTTTTCGACGAGCCGACCTCGGCCCTCGACCCAACGATGATCAGCGAGGTCCTGGCGGTGGTCCGCAGGCTCGCGGCCGACGGGATG
>CAYOGU010000509.1:0-1675 GCA_964403345.1 uncultured Syntrophus sp.
CTACGATGCCTCAAAAGGGCTGGTGTCGGACGACAAGACGGACGGCGCTGTTTGCAATTCCCCTGCAAACAGCGGCATCAACTGGGGTGACAACAGAAACGTCCAGATCGCCCCCCCTTCTCCCGGCGGCTGCGGGCAGTTCACCTTCTATCAGAGCGACAAATTCCACGCCCAGATCTGGGTCAATGGGAACAAGCTGTCCGACATAGGGAAACAAACAACGGCAAAACCGCCTTATGTCCTCACCATGAAGGACAACGATAACGTCAAACTGGTCGTCGACTGCATGAATTATCCATACAAAAGTACAACGGGCACATATTTGGGCAAGACCGTGACCTGAAATGCAACATTCCGCGCCAACAAGGCAGTCCTGCAACTGGACGGGGATGGCGGTTCCTGCAAGGATGCAGCCCCCAGCTTGGGCTTCAAGAAGGATGCCGATTCGACGTATAAATCTCCGTCCTTTCAGCTGAATCCCGGCATCCCGAGCGATGCGGTTTGCCAGTGACGATTAAAACGATCTCTACCTGTGAAGGAGGAAGAAGAAATATGAAAAGATACCCGTTAACCCTGAAGGCCCTCCTGGTCCTGGGCCTGTGTGTGCTGGTTTCCGCCTGCGCCGGCCAGAACTTCTGCTGGTATAACGCCAAGAAGACGCTGCAGGAAACCAAGATGGACAGGTTCCAGTGCGAAGAGGCCGCCGTCACCTACTGCAACGACACGGACGCCGCCGGCAACAAGGACCTGATCACCTTGAGGATGATCGCGTGCATGAGGGACTCCAAGGACTATCAACTGGTCCTGGAGAGCTCGATGCCCAAGGACGGCATCTGCGTGAAGTAATCCAATGATGCGGCCGGTATGGGCCGGCCATGCACAGGGAGGTCCTCCGCGGCAAGCCGCGGGGGACCTCCCCCTTTTCCCGTCCCTTTGGTTTCCCCAGGCGCAGGGCCGAAGTTCCGATCCGGCTTGCAGGCGAATGTGATCGGGGCATGATATTCCTTGACAGTCGGCGCCGGCCTTCGTAACTTTAAAATATGGTACCATCGGTCCGCAGGAATGCGGCGTGGGCAGTCCCCTTCGACATCAAGCTTCTTTGGGGATCGGCTGCCCCTCCCGGTCATTGAGAGTCGAGGATTTGCGGCACGCCTCTCGACAGGCGCAAAGACCCGTCCCGGATGGATCTTTCGGATATAAGGACCGATACACGCGATGAACCAGCGACGAAGCTTGGCAGAAGGCATCCTGCAGGCGATCGACCGTTTCCTGATCCCCCCCTCCCTGGATCCGGACGAACGGTCACGGCGTCTGGTCATCGGCTTCGCCATCGTCGTGGGCACCCCTGTTCTCTACGCCTTCGGCATCTACCACCTGCACGAAGGCCTTCTCTTCAAAGGCCTGATCGAGACCATCACCGCCACGAGCTTTGCGATCAACTTCTTTTTGGCCAAGTTCCAGCGGGGAATCCGGATCTCCCTTCGATTCAACCTCGCCCTGATCGGCTTCGTCTTCCTCCACGCCCTCCTTTTGAGCGGCACCATGGGCTACACGGTCTATTGGCTCTACATCCTTCCCGTGGTCCACTTCTTTCTCCTGGGGCCCGTCACCGGGATGATCTTCAACCTGATATTCCTCTCCGGGGCGACGGTGGTCCTCTTCGTCCTGCAGGGCG
>CAYOGU010000510.1:0-1665 GCA_964403345.1 uncultured Syntrophus sp.
TACCACCTGTTCGGCTCCCTCCCTCAAACCCGATACAACCCGGTTGATCGGACGGATAATGGTAACGGTCAGGAGGATCCCCAGGAGGACCGCCGCAATCATGTTCACGACCGTCAGACCGATGCTGACCGTACTGGAGATCTTTGCCAGGACCCCGTTTCCCTCGGAAGTCTTCTTGGCCTCCGCGACCCCCAGATCGAACAACTTGCCGATCGCGTCGGTGAACTTCTTGGCCACGATCACCCCTTCCGTATCCAGGGTCCCCTTGGCCGCCTCACCCAGGCCCGAGTTGATTTGGCCGGTCATCTTGTCCAAGAGTTTGCCGAACTCGTTCTTCCCTTTCTCCAGTTCGGCGACCAGCGCCTTGCGCTCCTTGGTATTGGCCGCCTCCTGGATCCGCTTGAAGCTCTCGTCGTTCTCCGCTTTAAGTTGCTGGATCTTGGCCATCTTCTCCTTGCGCCGATTCTCGTCCTGCTCATCGACGGCGTCGCGAAGAACGACCCGCATCTCCTGGAAATTGATGCCCAGCGATCCGATGTGCGCCAAGGGAACCGTGTTGTAGATGTAGAGGTCTCGGTCAGCCACCGTAATTTTCTGGGCGTAATAGATCCCCACCACCCCGACGACTCCGGAGATGACGGCGATCAACAGGAATCCCGCGATGATCTTGACGCTGATCTTGACCTTCTTCATGGCTTTCTCCCCTCCACGAACGAACTGGGTCTCTCCTGGATCCATTTTCCTGGTCTGGCGAAAAAGCATCTTGTTGATAGGATCAAAGGCTATGGCTCAGTTGAGCATCTGGCTTTCCCTGACCATCTCGACCGAACTGAGGACCCGATCGATGTCCAGGAGGATCTTCACGCCGGCGCCCGTTTTGGCCATCCCCAGGATGTAATCGGTGTTGAGGCTTGCCCCGAAGTCCGGAGTCGCCTCGATTTCCCCACTCTTGATGTTCAGCACTTCCGAAACGGAATCCACCACGATGCCGATGAAGACGTATCCCACTTCCCGAGAGACCTCCACCACGACGATGCAGGTCCTCTCCGTATATTCCCCGGCTTCAAGATTGAATTTCATCCTCAGGTCCACGACCGGAATCACCTTGCCCCGGAGATTGATGACCCCTTTCACATAGGGGGGCGTCTGGGGAACCCGGGTGATCCCCATCATCCCGATGATCTCTTTGACCTTCAGGATCCCGATCCCGTATTCTTCCCCCGCCAGTGTGAAGGTTAGATACTTCCCCTCCTGCGATACCATGCTCTGAGTTGTCCGTCCTTCCTCGACTGCTGCCTCTGCCATAGCTCACTCCTCCTTCCCAAGATTCTCGGAAGCACCTTCCAGCTTTCCGATTCCGCTGCGCTGGATCCCGGTGATCCATTTTTCCACTTCGTCCATGTCGAACCGCCAGGATTTCCCCAATTTGAATCCCGGCAGTTTTCCTTCCGAAGCCAAACTGCATACCGTAGCCTCCTTCAATTTCAGGAAGGCGGCCACATCCTTCACCGTTACGATTCGCACAACAGCCTCCCAATCCATCCTTCGCCGCCGCAGGTCCCAGCCAGACCAGCCGGAGACCATGGTCGGCTCAGGGGGGTTGAATCGTTAAAAATCCTTGAATGATCCCTTTTCGTCCTGATCGAAGGGGATGAGTTCCTCGGG
>CAYOGU010000511.1:0-1655 GCA_964403345.1 uncultured Syntrophus sp.
CGCTGGCTGCCGTCCAGGCCAGGTCATGGCCCGGCATCGAGGCGATGATCCTTCGGAGGATCTCGACTGCGGCGGGCTGGGCGTTGGCGACGGCGATCCTCATGGCGTCCGCGTTCCCCCGATCAGGTCATGGACGGCCTTGAGGAGCGTCTCGTCGTGGAAGCTGCTCTTGGTGAGGTAGTAGTCGGCCCCGGCATCGAGCCCGCGGAGCCGGTCCTCCTTGCGGTCCTTGTAGGAGACGATCATCACCGGTATCTCCCGGAGGATCGGGTCGGCCTTGATCTTCCGGACCAGATCGATCCCGTTCATCCGTGGCATGTCCACGTCCGAGACGACCAGGTCGAAGCCGCCGCCTTGGAGATTGTTCCAGCCGTCCACGCCGTCCACGGCCACGGTGACCTCGTAGCCCTCCGTCTCCAGGAGCTTCCGCTCCACCTCGCGGACCGTCAGGGAATCGTCGACGACCAGGACCCGCTTGGGGCCCCTGGCCTCTTCCCGCATCTGGGCGGCGAGGCCCACCTTGCGGGGGCGGCCGTGGGCGAGCAGGTGGTCGATCGACCGGACTAGGTCGTCCACGTCCAGGATCAAGACGGGCGATCCGTCCTCGAGGATGGCCCCGGCGCTGATGTTGGCGAGCTTTCCCAAGCGGGGGTCGAGGGGGCGGACCACCAAGTCCTGCTGGCCGAGGAAGCGGTCCACGACGAGGCCGAAGCGGCTCATCCGGTCACTGAAGATCAGCAGGTGGCAGGGGTCGATGCGCCCGGCGGTACGGGCGACCCTGAAGAGCTGGCGGGCGTCCACGATCCCCACGTTCTCGCCGTCGAGGTTGTAGAACTGCCGGTCCTCGACGACGCCGAGCTCGGAATAGGGAACGCGGAGGATACGGTCGATCCGGGTCAGCGGCATGGCGTAGGTTTCGCTGTCGATTTCCACCAGGAGCGTCCGGATTACCGACAACGTCAGGGGCAGGAGGAGCAGGAAGCGGGTCCCCTTGCCTTCGACGGAATCCACGCGGACCGTGCCGCCCACCTCCTGGGCCATGGTGAAGACGACGTCCAGTCCGACCCCGCGGCCGGAGATCTCCGTCACCTTGGACGCCGTGGAGAAGCCAGGGAGGAAGAGGAACTCCAGGAGCTCGCCCTTGCTGAGGCCGGCCGCCATTTCGGGATGGACGAGTCCCCGCTCGACGACCTTGGCCCGGAGCCGCTCCAGCGGTATCCCCCGGCCGTCGTCGGCCACGATGATGTTGAGCATCCCGGCCACGTGTCGGGCCTCGACGGTGAGGCGGCCCTCGGCGGGTTTCCCGGCCTGCTCACGCTCCTCGGGCGTTTCCAGGCCGTGGTCCAGGGCGTTGCGGATCAGGTGCGACAGGGGGGCTTCCAACTTCTCGAGGATGTCCCGGTCCACCGGCGTCGCTCCTCCGAGGATCTCCAGGCGGACCTTCTTGCCCAGTTCCCGGGCCACGTCGCGGACCAGGCGGGCGAAGCCGTGCATCCCGTCGGAGAAAGGCTGCATGCGGCTCGCCACGACCTCGTCGTAGAGGCGGTGGGCCAGCTTCTCCAGGCGCCGCGAGGACAACTCGAAGTCGACCGTGTGGTCCGTGGTGAGATGGTAGATCCGCTCGATCTCGCCGAGGGCCTCCTGGATCTTGAGGG
>CAYOGU010000512.1:0-1651 GCA_964403345.1 uncultured Syntrophus sp.
AAAACGCCATTTTCTTCGGGAGGCCCATTGTCCGATAAGGGCGATCGCATACGGTTGATCCTCACACGATCACATCTGTTACATCCGCCCCGTCGGCAACGGCCTGGGACAGATTCGAGAGGATATGGCCCGCGTAGCCCTTGGCGTTTTTCAAGGTTTGGCCTAACTTCTGAAAAAGCTCCTTGAATGTCTCAGGATCGTTCCGCGCAAGCTCCTTGAGCTTGGCGAAGAATTCGTTCGTCTGTGAAAAGTCGACCGTATCCAGAGATGAGCTTGAGCTGAGTGTCCCGAGCGTCGAGATCCGGGGGGGTTTTGTTGAACCACTCGCTTCAAGGAGCGGATCCGAAAAATCCGTCGCGGCGTCTTCGCGCTCATACCAGAAGCTGCTGGTGTTATTGACCCTGATCATGTCCAACATATTCATATGCATACCTCCACCCGGGATACCGGCAGAACGAGCAAAGGGCATGCCACGCAAAATACTCCAGGGTTTTTCTCATGCGGCATGCAACCACCAGGCAGATATTTCCCCTCTGGCTGCATGCTCTGACGGGAAATCGATCCGTCCTGTGCCCGGTCAACAGGACGCGGTGCATTTCAGGGCCCTGATCAGGAACAAGCCAGCATGTCACCGATTCCGGCAACCTTGAGGCGTTGGAAGAATTCCGGAACCTCGGGACTGCCTTCGGCCGGGGACCAGGACGCGAATTCCGAGGTGGTCTGGGGGTCGAACGGTCCCTCTTTGGTCTCGAAGAAGACCGCATCGTCGCTCAGGGCCAGCCACGTGTGCCAGGTGTTGGCCGGAAGCTCGACGGCGATGGCGCCAGTGTCGGGGCCAAGAATCTGGCGGGCGGTTAATCTCCCGTCATCGTCGAAGGCCAGCAGTTCGAAGGCCCCGGAGATGACCAGCACCAGTTCCCACTTCGTAGGGTGGCGATGCGGGCGGAAGTAGGAATCAGGCCGGGCGGCCACGAACAGACGCTGCACCGGGTCGGAAAGTCGGGGGTGCACGTTGTGGTTCATGCGGCGTCTCTGGCTGGCGCCGGCCTGTTCGATCAGGTCATGGATCAAATCGGTGGTTATGAGCTTCATAAGGACGCCTTCCTTTTTTATTTGCAAGGATGCCAGGTAGTGTCCAAAAAATCAAATAAATCCCTCTTCACTGCATACAACATACGAAGGGGACTCCCCCTCTCCCGCCATTGGAGGCTGTCGCAGAAGCCAGGCACCGACATCCCGGCTTTCGCCGGGATGTCAAGAAAGAACCCCTTTGCGGCAGCCTCATTGGGGAGCAGTGGCCTGATTTGTTTGACAGAAGACCATAGACAACATACGATATTCATCAGATCCAGCACGTCAGAACAGAGCAGACCAAGGAGCAACGAATGTGGGGTCATGTGACCGAACAATTCCACAGGACAACGAAATTGGACTCATCCTGCGTGCGACCGCAGGATGAGGATGGTCAGGATCACTTCTCGCATATGCCCTCCTGGTGCCCTCCAAAAATAATATCCATAATCGCTTCATCAATGCACCAATATGATTGAGCTGATACGGTAATCTTCGATATTCAAGTCCATGCGCCTTCAGCCTTTTCTTGCCGGCGCTTGTGGTGCCGATTGAACCACGGCCACCACAGCCACTGGAA
>CAYOGU010000513.1:0-1639 GCA_964403345.1 uncultured Syntrophus sp.
TCCATGCGTTCCCACCCCATGGCCAGGACGCAGTCCGAGTACCCGGACGCCACGGCCTTGACCGCTTCCCACAGGGTCGAACCGCCGGTGGCGCCGCCTGTCTTGATACCGATATTGCCGAGCGGGTCCAGGCCGAGGCGGTCGTGGATGACGGCCTCGCCCAGCAGCTGATCGCCGAAGTGGTCCGCGAAATGCCCGTAGTAGCAGGTGTGGATATACTGCTTGAGCTCGGCCGGGGTCTTGTCGATGAGCTCGGCCGCCTGCACGAAGGCATCCACGCACAGCTCTTCCGTGCGCTTGTCCGGGAAGGCCCGGTCGAATTTCGATTGCCCGGCTGTCACCAGATAGACCGGCTTCATCAGCTTGGGAATCTTCAGTTGTTGCTCGCTGAACTTGATCATGCATAACCTCCTTTTTAAATTTATCCTTCAGTATTCCATCCGCTTACGCGGAGGTGGTTTCATTCGAAATCCATCACATGCCGTTACAGCGTTCCGACCCAGAGCACCACGGACAGTCCCTTGGACTTGTTCGTGATCACCTGTTTCTCAGGCGCGGACCAGTAATAGTGCACGGAATCGCCTTCAAAGAGATCGACGGTTTCATTGCCGCACGAGAGCTCCACCGTGCCCTTCAATACGCACAGGATCTCCTGGCTGCGCTTCAGGTTCTTGCGCCCCGGGATCGAAGCGCCGGGTTCCAGGGCCATGACCGAGCTGTCGATGAGTTCGCGGTTGTCCGGGGCGAAGAAGCGGCGCGTCACGAACTTGGATGATGGGATTTCAACATCTTCCTCCCACTCGGACTTGCGGATCACCACGAAGCGCTCTTTTTTCTCCGCCTCGCGGATGAGGTCCCCGGCATTCAGGGCGATGGCGTTGCAGATCTTGACCAGGCTGTCCACCGAAGGCGAGCTGACATCGTTTTCGACCTGGGAGAGGAAGCCTTCCGAGATGCCGGCTTTCTCGGCCACCTGTTTGAGCGTCAACCCTTTTTCCTTGCGCCTCTTCCTGAGCAGGGATCCTAGATTCATCGCGTTACCCGACCTCGTCCGTCATCATACGATCATATATAGCATCACTTAATATTTGCTGTCAATTAATTATTGACATGGGTTAATATTTTTTGATATAGGTGTCAATCATAAATTAAAATTGCATTGAAAAGGAGCGCACTATGGAACCGTTGAACAACGATCTTACCAATGAAGAAAGCATGCTCTGCGAAACCGTCTACAAATGGGCGGACAACTATCTGGGACCCATCCAGGAACAGATCGACGAAGAAGACAAACTGCCGGACGGGTTCTTCAAGCAACTGGCCGACCTGGGCATCCTGGGAATCACGATCGGCGAGGCCTACGGCGGCGCCGGACAGGGCATCATGATGCAGACGCTGGCGGTGGAACAGATCGCCCGGCTCTCCCCCGCGCTTTCCATGACCTATGCCGCGCACTCGAATCTGTGCGCCAACAACATCTATAAGAACGGCAACGAAACCCAGCGCCAGAAATTCCTGCCACCCATGTGCACGGGCGAACACATCGGGGCCCTGTGCCTGACCGAGCCCAACGCCGGCTCGGACGCCCTGGGCGGCATGCGGACCACGGCCAAGAAAGTCGGCGACAAGTACATCATCA
>CAYOGU010000514.1:0-1632 GCA_964403345.1 uncultured Syntrophus sp.
GCAGAACACGCAACGCACATCCACCTCGGCGCTCGGCTCGGTGAACGGGAAGAAACTCGGCCGGAAACGGAGCGCCGTGTCTTCGCCGAACATCTGCTTCAGGAAGGCCGTGAGGATCCCCTTCAGGTCGCCGAACGTGATCCCGCGATCCACAAGGAGGCCTTCGATCTGGTGAAACATGGGGGTATGGGAGACATCCGAATCCGGACGGTAGACGCGGCCCGGCGACAGGATGCGCACGGGCGGCCGCTGCTTCTCCATAGTCCGGACCTGGACCGGGGAGGTATGCGTGCGCAGGACGATGCCCTCCTCGATGTAGAAGGTGTCCTGCATATCCCGAGCCGGATGGTCCGGAGGAATGTTCAGGGCCTCGAAATTGTAGTAATCCCGCTCGACTTCCGGTCCTTCGACAACGGAGAACCCGAACCCGGCAAAGATCCGGCAGATCTCGCGCGCCGTCTGGGTGATCGGATGGAGACGACCGGGACTCGTCCCCCGGCCCGGGAGGGTGACGTCGATGGTCTCACCCCGCAGGGCGAGAATCTTCCGGCGCTCCGCGAGCGCCTTGAGCGCCTCATCGATCCGCGCCGCGAGGAGTTCCTTGATTTCGTTGGCCCGTTTGCCGAGAAGCGGCCTCTCCTCGACCGGCGCCTGGCTGACCTGACGGAGCACCCCGGTCAACAGGCCCTTGCGTCCGAGGTATTTCGTCTTGACGGTCAGGAGCTCCGCCTCGCCGGGGGCGGCCGACAATTCGGCCTCCGCCTGACGGTAGAGCGCCTCGATGGCTTCTCTCATGACGCCTGCTCGCCCTTGGCAACCGCCACGACCTTTGCGAAGGCCCGGGGATCGTGGATGGCAAGGTCGGACAGGACCTTGCGATCGAGTTCGACGCCCTGCTTCTTCATCCCCTCGATCAGGCGGCTGTAGGTGATCCCGTTGGCCCGCGCGCCCGCGTTGATCCGGGCGATCCAGAGTTGGCGGAATTCCCGCTTCCGCGCCCGGCGGTCCCGATAGGCGTATCGCATGGCCCGATCGACCGCTTCCGTGGCCGTCCGCAAGAGGCGGCTGCGGGCCCCGAAGAACCCCTTGGCCAGCTTCAAGATCTTGCGTCTCTTCTTTTTCGCTGTGATGCTGCGCTTAACCCGTGACATGGCATACTCCTCGCTCACGACCGGCCGAAGGAGAAGGGGAAACACCGCCGGGAAGGGTTGAACCTCCCCGCTGTCCGCCTCCGGCTGCTCGCCTATAAATACGGAATCAGTTTCCGGATCGCACGCTCGTTGGCGTGATCCACGATCGCGCCCCTGCGCAGGTTCCGCTTGCGTTTTCTGTCTTTCGTGGTCAGGATGTGGCGATGGTACGCCCGGCTGCGCTTGATCTTTCCCGTTCCCGTCAGGGAAAACCGCTTCGCCGCTCCCCGATGCGTCTTGACCTTCGGCATGACGTTCTACTCCTCGTTCAAATGGTCGTTCACTTCTTGGGCGCCAGGATCATCACCATGTTGCGCCCTTCGAGCTTGGGATGCTGATCCACGGAACTGATCTCCGCCAGACTCTCCTTGACGCTCTCCATGATCCTCCGTCCGATTTCCGTGTAGGCGATCTCCCGCCCCCGGAACATCATGGTGATCTT
>CAYOGU010000515.1:0-1603 GCA_964403345.1 uncultured Syntrophus sp.
GGCTGGGGACCTGCTGGATCGGCCTGGGGGCACACCTGAGAGATCCGGAGGTCCTCGCGGAGCTCGGCGTCCCCGCGGGCTGCCGCATCGTCGCCCCGCTCATCCTCGGGTATCCGACCGCCGTCCCCCCGGCCTCCGAACGCCACGCCCCGGAGATCCTCAAGGTCCTCTGAGGGTTGCCCGGCCGGGAAGGGGGATTCCGCGGAAGAGGTCCTCCATCGCGGGGAATCGTTATCGAGGACGAACGCGCCGGAAGTCGCATCTGCCGCCCGGCTCATCGAAGGGTGGATTCAAGTCCCTGAGATTACGTTATGGCCCGGCATGCGCCCCATGACACTGTTTGTGAATGACGACTTTTAACGATGCCGTCCATGCTGGACCTTTTTACGATCGGCCATTCGGTCCATTCGGTTGAGCGGTTTGCCGACTTGCTCAAGATGCATGGGGTCACCGCCCTCTGCGACGTGCGGTCCAGCCCTTACAGCCGTTTCACGCCCCGGTTCAACCGCGAAGCCCTGAAGGAGGAGATGGCGAGACAGCGCATCGCCTATATCTATCTGGGGGCCGAGCTGGGTCCACGAAGCGCCGATCCGACCTGCTACGAGAACGGAAAGGTCCAGTACAAGCGCCTCGCCGCCAGAGAGATCTTTCGACGGGGGCTCGACCGGTTGCGGAAGGGGATGGCGATGTACCGCATCGCGCTGATGTGCGCCGAGAAGGACCCGATCCCCTGCCATCGGATGATCCTGATCTGCCGGAATCTGCGCGGGGATGACATCGGGATCCGGCATATCCTGGAAGAGGGTTCCCTCGAAGACAACCGGGACACGGAGAAGCGACTGATGAAATCATTGAAAATCGATCCTGCGGATCTCTTTTCCACCGAGGCCGAACAAATCGAACGGGCCTATGATCTCCAGGGAGAAAGGATCGCCTGTCCGCTGGAGGAAGGACAGGGGACATCATGAACGAGATCAAGGTATTGACCATCGGTTTTACCCGGAAGACGGCCGAGGCGTTCTTTACCCGCCTGATCCGGGCCGGCGTCAAACGGGTCATCGACATCCGGCTCAACAACGTCTCCCAACTGGCCGGTTTTGCCAAAAGGGACGATCTCCGCTATTTCCTTCGGGCGATCGGCGGAATCGAGTATCACCATCGACCGGACCTTGCGCCGACCCAGGAGATCCTGGACGCCTTCAAAAAAGACAAGGGAAGCTGGCCGGCATACGAAAGGGATTTCCTGGACCTGCTCGCCGGGCGGGAGGCCGAAACGGCCGTTTCGCCGGAACTGCTTCACGAGGGATGCCTGCTGTGCAGCGAGGACAAGCCCGACCAATGCCATCGCAGGCTCGTCGCGGAATATTTGCGCTCAAAATGGGGGCGGGTGGAAATCATCCACCTGTGAAATCGTTTCCGGGGCGTTCCTCAGACCCGGCGCCTTCGCCGGAGGCGCGCTCCAAGGCGACGGCGCACCCTACAGGTCGTAGAGGGTTTCGTCCACGGCCGGGCGGGATTTCTTCCGGCCGCCCTTCGTTTTCGCCTCCATCAGGAACGGCTCTTCCCCCTCCAGCAGATCGCCCATCTCCGCCTCGATCTTTTC
>CAYOGU010000516.1:0-1594 GCA_964403345.1 uncultured Syntrophus sp.
CCGTGAAGGCTCATTTCCCCTAAGACAACGAGCCCTGCTGCAATGGTTCTTGACAAAACGGCAGAAACCAGCCCAACAAAAAACGCCACTCCCAGGTCGTGAGCGTCCTTACCCTGCATCAAACTGATCAACTGAATATTTACGTCATAACTGGAAAGCTCACGATCGATGCCGATCTTCTTGGCGTTCGTTTTGAGATAATCGTAAGCCATTCTGGCCGATTCACGGATGTTCTTCGAAGAAGTCCCGACAAGGTTGAATTTCCCGGAACCAACACTGATGTTGATCTGAATACGATAGAGGGAATAGCGCCCCTCCGCCTGATCATAACCAATCGTAAAGATGTCACCCGGCGGCAGGGGCGTATCGGGGATGAGCTGGATGCTTCCCAGCTCCGGGCAGCCGACGAAGTGCTCTTCCCCCGTCTCTTTATCGATATAGGAGAAGTTGACCTTTGCGTATTCGATGCCCCCCATCCGCTTGAGTTGTTCCTTGACACGCCGTCGCATCTCCAGAGCAAAACTTACATACTCTTCAACCTCCTGGCGGGTGGGGTCATTCGCCGGATGAAGCAGCTTGACCAAACCGGAAACAGTCTTCACGACCGCCGTTCTATCCCTTGCTTCCAGGTGGTTCCCGAAGGAAAAGTATCGCTCATGGATATCGGCAAAGTTCAGGTTTCTCAATCCTTCGTGGAAGATCTCGGCGATGTAATCGGATATAAAGCCTAAGTGATCTGTGAAATATGCCGTCTGCATCTTGGGGATTTCCCAGCCCGGCAAATAGCCGTGCCAGCGGTCATGAAAGGCCATATCGTTACGAATGGAATCCGGCAACGCCGAAAATAAATGGGAGACTCGGGCAATGGATTCGACATCGCCGTCGATATTGCCGTTGAAGACGATCCCCGCATCCGCCTGGATCGTTCCCTTGTCGTCACCTCGCGAGAAGGATCGTTGCTCCATATACCCCTTGTACATCTGCTTGTCGTTCTCTTTCTTGAAGTTGGGTCCGGCCACCTCATCAAAGGCGACCAGATCGTATCGGACAACGAGTCCCGGCTTGTCTTTGCGATTCTTCCAGCCGAAGAGGTCGGCGACGGATCCCTGGCCGCCGCTCAACAGGATCACATAGGGTGATATCTCCCGGTAAACGTAAGACTTCCCGGTTCCCCGCGGACCCAGCTCGACGAGGTTGTAATTCTTCTCCACCATGGGAATCATCCGGGTCAGAAAGAGCAGCTTCCTGCGGGCGGTAAAATCACTGTTTGTCGGTTCGTAACCCATCGTCCGTAAAAGCACGTCAATCCATTCATCCCTCGTGAACCTTGCACGCCCCTCGACAAACTCCTGCGGATTGGCGCTGGCTATCTGTATCGGCTGTAGTCGGTTCAGAACGAAGGGTCTGGTAACACCCTTATGCACCCGCGTTTCGTCATAGGTGATTTCCAGATTAGCCCAGATGCCTCCCGTCAACAGCCGTTCATGTTCATAGACGAGCTCTTCCGTAATATGAATGTGGTCCATGCCTGCCGCCGTCAGATTGGCCCAGTATTTTCCCCCTTCATCCTTTTCATCGAAGACAACCGTCACCA
>CAYOGU010000517.1:0-1587 GCA_964403345.1 uncultured Syntrophus sp.
CTGAGGTGGACGAGGAGGATCCCCCTTCCCCGGCAGGCAAGGGCCAGGTGCTTCACGGCCACGGCATTCACGGCAAAGCAGCGGTCCGTCTCGCTCTGGCCGCTCTTCTCGTCGCCGTGGGAAAGCGCATTCACGATCACCTCCGGAGCGCACCCCTCGACCAGGCGGGCGCAGTCCTCAGGGACGGCGATGTCGAAGTCATCCCCGTCCTTCCCCTCGACCTCATGACCGGCAGAAAGCCCGAGCATCAGATCGCGCCCCGGCATCCCCTTGTGTCCCAAAACCAGTATTTTCATGGGTACTTCACTTCCTTGAGAAAGAGGCCCTGCGGCGGCGCCGTAAGGCCGGCCATCCTGCGATCCCTTGACGAGAGGATCCGATCGATGTCCTCCGGCGAACATTTTCCCCGCCCGACCTCGACCAGCGCCCCGACGATCGTCCTGACCATATACCTCAAGAAGCCGTCGGCTTCCATCGAAATGACGATCAGGCCACCGGGGTCCCCGTGCACCGTCATGTCGAGGATCGTGCGGACTCGGTCCGGGCTGTCGGTGTGGGTCGAGCAGAAAGAAGAAAAATCATGCGTCCCCTTGAACAGGGAGATGACTGTCTGGATCCTCCCAAGGTCGAGGGGCTCCCAGACGAACCAAGCATAGCGCCGTTCCAGGGCCGAACGGACCGGCCGATTGCAGATCCGGTAACAATAGATTTTGCTGATCACGTCGAACCGAGCGTGGAACGAGGCAGGGGCCTCCCTGAGGTCGGTCACGACAATGTCCGGGGGCAGGAGGCTGTTGACCCCCATCAGGAGGTTGCGTTCAGCCAGGATGGATTCCGTCTTGAAATGGGCCACCTGACCCAGGGCGTGGACCCCGGCGTCGGTCCGGCCGGAACCGGTGACGCGGACCTCCTCGCCGGTGATCCGGGCGATGGCCTCCTCGAGAACCTGCTGGATGGACAGGCCGTTGACCTGCCGCTGCCAGCCGCAATAGTCCCCGCCGTCATATTCGATGGTCAGTCTGATGTTGCGCATCGATACCGGCCTCCCCTGCCGCCGGCCATAACCGCCTGCAGGCCGATCCCCGTGTCCCCATGCCGGGACCCCACCGGCCTCCTGAGGCGCAACACCGAGGGGGGGCCGAGATGGGGAACATAACGCTTTTCAGGGCCTATACCCTGCGGAGCGGCCCCCGGTCAAGTCATAAAGTACCCGCCCCGCCGGAGGGAGCGGGGCGGCCATCGGGACCCGCCCAGCAATGGTCCCCGGTGACGCCGGCCGTGCCGTCGGACCGCCCCGGTCCCCCATGAATTCGGTTGAAAAAAGGGACTCAAGGCTGTATAGGGCAGATACCCCTAATGCGCCCGGACCGCCCCGGCGGGGCACCCCTCCACGCTCCGGGATCGGCCGAAGGCACTGCAGGGGCCGCCAGGCAACCAGGTGGCGGGATCAAAGCGATAAGTGGTATGCCATGGAAAAGGAGCAGAAGGGTTCGACGGAAGAGAAACTCGATCGGTTCGAGGCCAGGAAGGCCGCGCTGATGGCGATGGGCGGCGAGAAGCTGGTCCAAAAGCAGCACGATTCGGGCA
>CAYOGU010000518.1:0-1583 GCA_964403345.1 uncultured Syntrophus sp.
AAGACCTACGAACGATTCCTGAAGGACCGTGAGGCCGGACAGAGCGCTGCAGCGTCCTGAGCCGGTCCTGCAAATGCCACATCTCTCCCCGGTCAGGGGGCGGCCGGGAGGGGAATGGGGTTGAAGGGGCGGACGCTCGGTTAGGCCATCGTCGGCCAGCGATCCGACAGGGGAAGCAAAAAGGGACCCTGTTTCGGCTCCCCGGGTCGGGATGACTGTTTCGCCGGCAGACCGGTTCCTTCGGTCGCAGCCGTTTTTTGTTGAAACATTGTCCGTTGCCGGCTATCATGGATCCGTCAGGAGGCATGATGGCATTCGGAAGGATCTTGTTTCTGCCCATCCGGGTATGGCTCATCGCCCTGCTGGTCCTGATCGGAACCCTTTCCCCCCTCGGATTGGGGGCAGGGGCGCCGGGACCGGACAGGCCTCTCCGGATCGCGCTGATCGGCGATCCCCACCTCCCCGGGACTTACCTTTCCTCCAAAGAGGCCCTCATCCGCACAATCGGCGGCTGGGAGGGGATCGACCGCGTCGTCGTCCTGGGCGATATCTGCGACCGGGCCGGGACGGCCGTCGAATACGCCTTCGCGAAGGGCTTCTTCGGCCCGCTTCCGCAGCCTCTCCGTTTTGTCGTCGGGAACCACGACTACTTCTATGAGGATGAGCCTAATCTCCGGGGGAGGCTGGTCGAGGCCCCGCCGGAGGTCCGCCGGATGAAACTGGCCCGGTTTGCCGAAACCTTCGGCCAGGAACGCCTCTATTTCGAGGAGAGGCTCGGGGATTACCTCCTTGTCTATTTGTCCACGGACGAGCTGCACGGCTCCCTCCTGGCCCAATTTTCAAAGGAGCAGATGGACTGGCTCGAAAAAGTCCTGGCCCGGAACCGGACGGTTCCCACGCTCATCTTCGCCCATGCGCCCCTGGCTGGAACGCTCCATGCCTACAGTGGGCACGCCAACGCTCCCAGCTTCGTCGCGCAGCCTGTCGAGCCTCTGAGGGGGCTGATCATGGCCCATCCCCAGATCGTCCTCTGGGCCGCGGGACACATGCACGTCCCGGCCACGAACGAGAGCTACGCCGCCCCTGTCAATCAATACGAGGGGCGGGTGATGACCATCCATAACAGCAACCTGGGGCGGAAGAGGTCCTGGACGAACGTCCTGGACCTCCATCCAGGGAGGATCGTCGTGCGGACTTACGACCACGGCCTGAAAGGCTGGCGACCCGACCTGGAGAGGACGATTCCCGTTCTGCCGTGAGAGGACCGGAATCTAACCCATCGATTGGGAGGTAGAGGGCCATGACCGAGAAAATTGCCAGAAAAAGGGTGAACTTCACCTTTCGCGCCCCTGAGGCTGGGGCGGTCTTCGTCGCGGGCACATTCAACGGCTGGAACAACAAGGCCAATCCCCTGAAGAAGAACCGGGAGGGGCTCTGGAGCGCGACGCTTTATCTCTTCTCGGGCCACTACGAATACCGGTTCATCGTTGACGGCCAGTGGGAGAACGACCCGGCATGCAGCAGGCGGCGCCTGAACCGGTTCGGGGAATACGACTGCATCCTCACGGTAGATTGAGAGTCCC
>CAYOGU010000519.1:0-1577 GCA_964403345.1 uncultured Syntrophus sp.
GCCGCTGCAGGGGTGTGCATGATCGGTTGTCCTCCCTGGATTCCAATCGGCAAGGTTCGGCCGAAGGCTTGTACGCGCCCTATCCGTGGTATTTCCGGACCACGGCGGTGACCACGCCTCCGAGACGCAGTTCGGTTCTGGGGCGGATGTCGGGGTACTTGGGGTTGGCCGCCGCCAGGACGATCTGGTTTCCCAGCTTTTGAAAATACTTCATGGTCCATTCGCCGTCGACCTCGGCGACGACGATGTCGCCGGGCCTGGGCTCGCGCCCTTTTTCGATGACGACCAGGTCCCCCTCCATGATGCCCGCCCCGGTCATGGAATCGCCGCTGACCTGCAACAGGAAGGAGGCCTCCGGACGGGTGATCAGGTACTCGTCCATGGAAATCGCGTCCGAAAGCACCTCTTCCTCGGGGGAGGGGAATCCGGCCCGAATGCTGCCGACCCGGGGGATGGCCAGGGCCCGCTTCGTGAAGCTCAGGTGCCCCTTGCCGTCTTTTTCCAGGACCCCGGCCTCGACGAGTTTCCCGATCCAGAAATGGACGACGCTCTTGGACCGGACGCCCAGCAGATCGACCATTTCCGAGAAGGAGGGCATGCGCCGGTTCTGCCGGTGGAAGGCGAGGATGAGTTTCCGGACCGATTGGAGGGTGCGTTTTTCGTTCATGGGTCCCGTATATAGAACTATCGTTCTATTGTCAAGCAAAAATTTCAACCCTGTCTCGCGGGCGGGTTCCCGCCCTCCCGCGCCGGGGTCCCCTTTCCGGAGCGGGGACGGAAATTAAGGTTGGCAATGGGCCTGGAATGTATGCTATGAGGCGAACCGGGTTGGGCCGGGCCCGGCCATCCCATCGGAAGCGATGTTCAAGGCTTTCAGCGAACCTGATCGGCCGATGTCTCCATAACGAAAATCCGCTCCTCAGAGAATGAATGCGAGGCGTGAGTCATGATGGTGGGGCATTCCTCTTGTCACGCGATTCGGGTCCTCCTGTCGGCTGTCGCGATCCTGATCGCCGTCGCCGTTGTCCCGGGTGCGGCCGCGGCGCCCCCCGTGGAGGGGCGCCCTCGAATCGGCCTGGTGCTCAGCGGCGGCGGTGCGCGAGGAATCGCCCACATCGGCGTCATCAAAGTGCTCGAGGAGATGCGCATTCCGGTGGACATCATCACCGGCACGAGCATGGGGGCCATTGTCGGCGGTCTCTATGCCGCAGGACTCTCCCCGGCGGAGCTGGAGGCCCTTGTGACCAGCGTGGAGTGGAACGAGGCCTTCCGGGACAAGCCCGCCCCGCAGGAACAGCCCTTCCGCCGCAAACAGGACACCCAGCAGTATCAGGTCGATTTCGAGCTGGGGTTCAAGAAGGGGCACTTCACCCTTCCCATGGGACTCATCCAGGGACAGAATCTGAATCATATCCTGAATATGGCGTTGATTCACAAGGCCACCGTCCGGGATTTCGACCGGTTGCACATCCCGTTCCGGGCCGTCGCGGCCGACATCGAAACGGGAGAGGCCGTGGTCCTCGGCAAGGGAGATCTGGTGACCGCCCTGCGTGCGAGCATGTCCATCCCCGGGGTCT
>CAYOGU010000520.1:0-1575 GCA_964403345.1 uncultured Syntrophus sp.
CTTCACGACCGTGGCCGACGGCGTCCAGGCCGGTGCCGGCGAGAGCAACACGAAGCACCTGCCCAACGTCACCGGGTCCACCGTCATGAGCGATTTCGACGGTATGGTCAGGATGGTGCGGGAGCATCTCCCGCAGGTCAGGCGAATCGGGACCCTCTTCGTGCCAAGCGAGATCAATTCGGTGCGCTACAAGGACGAGCTCGAAAAGGCCGCGATCCGGCACGGTCTGACCCTCGAGGCTGTAGGCGTCGCCACGACCGCCGAAGTGGCAGACGCCACCATGGCCCTGGCCGGCAAGGGGGTGGGGGCCGTCACCCAGATCTCGGACAACACCACCGGGAGCGCTGTTCCTGCAATCGCCGAGGCGTGCCGCAAGGCGCGGGTCCCCCTGTTCGGTTTCGTCAGCGGGACGATCAAGGCGGGGGCCGCTGTGGTTGTGGCCCGGGACTACCAGGAGGGAGGCCGGGACGCGGCCAGGATCGTGGCGCGGATCATGAAGGGGGAGAGTCCCGCCGGGATCCCCTTCGTGCCTCTCAGCCGGACCATGATCGTCGTCAGTCCCAAAAATGCCGGGCTCTTTGGGATGCAGGTCCCGGAGGCCCTCCTGAAGCGGGCTGACAAGGTGGTGAATTAACGGCTTTGCGCATCCCGCCTCGGGGGACCTTTTCGAGGCCGTCCGGGAGGCAGGATTTCGGAAGTCGAATCACAGAGGCTTTGTTCGATGGAGATTGAACGGATACAAGAGGCGGACGACGTGGTGGTTAAAATCTCCGGACGCCTGGACGCCCATTGGTCGGATCAACTGGACCGTGAACTGGCCGAGACCGTCCGCGGAGGGGCCCGCCGGATCGACCTGGACATGGAACGGATCGATTACCTGAGCTCGGCGGGGATCCGGGTCCTGATGAAGTACTGGAAGGAACTCAAGGCCATCCAGGGAATCTTCCGGATCCTCGCGCCTTCGGCGAACGTCCGGAACGTCCTGAAGATGTCGGGGATGCTGGCCCTTTTCGAGGGAAAGCGCGAAGCCTCCGCGGAGACCGAAGCCCGGGAAACTGCACCGGAGGAGCTCCGGGAAGGGGACGGTCGCTTTTCCGTCTACCACGTGACCCCGGAGGCTAGACTGGCACTTCGTATGGTGGGCAGTCCCGAGAGGTTGACCCAGGGCGGTTTTGGGGCCGCTGACGCGACGGAACTGGCCATCCCGCGGGACGCGATGGCCCTGGGGATCGGCGCCTTTGGAGCGGACTTCGTCGACTGCCGTTCCCGGTTCGGCGAGTTCCTGGCCTTGGGGGGAGCCGCCGTCACCCTGCCGACGGACGGCTCAGGGACGCCGGACGACCAGGTCGCCCTCGGGGCGTATGTGCCGAAGGTCCAAGCCCTCTACGCGGCTCTCGCCCAGGGAGCCTTCGCCCACTTCTTCCATTTCGGGCCAGAGGATCCCGGGGGCTCCTCCCTGCCGCTCTCCCGCCTCGTCGCTATGGCCTTTTCCCTCTGCAGGGCGGAGTGCATCGGCCTGGCCCTCATTGCCGAGTCGGACGGCCTGGTCGGTGCCCAACTCAGGCGGCCTCCCGT
>CAYOGU010000521.1:0-1574 GCA_964403345.1 uncultured Syntrophus sp.
GCGGCGAAATACATCGCCTACGGCGTCAGCTCGAACCTCCCGAACATGGCCCTCTCTTTCGGGGGAGGCGCCGCTGGGATGGCGGCCGCCAAAAAGCTGGTGGGGGCCGCGGCGAAGCGGGCGGCCGAGGCGGCGATTGCCGGCGGGGCAGCCCCGGAAGTGGCCGCCAAGGTCGGAACGGACCTCCTGGACAAGGCGATCAAGGGCGGGGCGATCACCGGCGCCGGGCTGTCCTCCATCGGCATGGAAACCGGGTCCATCGCCCAGGACCAGCTCACCGAAACCGGACAGGTCGAACCCCTGCGGGCGATTGCCGGGGGCATCCCCGCGGGACTCCTGGACGTGGTCCCGGAATGGTATCTGGCCAAGCGCCTTGGCTGGGTGGGGAAGGGGGCGGCCGATTTCAAGGGAGGACGGCTGACCAGGGCCGCAAAGGTCGCCGGGCAGCAGTTCGCCATGGAGGCCCCGACCGAGGCCGCGCAGACCTATATCGAACGGATGGCCGTGCCGGGGAAGTCCGTCACGAACGCCGAGGCCTGGGACGAGATCATCAATTCCTTCATCCTGGGAGGACTCACCGGCGGCCTCGTCGGAGGCGCGGGCGGGGTGTTCACGAAGGCGTCGAAGGCCGGGGCCGGACGAAACGCCCCCGCATCGGAAGAAACGCCAGCGGGAGGGCCGGAGACGCCGACCCCCGGTGCCCCTCCTCCCACCGGGACCGAACCCGGTCCTCCCGCACCTGTTCGGGGAAAGCAAAGACTGACCCCGGAATACTTCCGGGACCTCAACGAGGCCCTGAAAACCGGGATCGGCCCGGACGGGAAACCCTTCACCCTGGACGACGCCCGGGGAATCCTGGAGGCTTACCGGAAAAGCCCGAAGGCCGATCCGGTCTCGGTCAAGGCTTTCGAGACGATCCTCGGACAGCAGGCCCAGGCCGACGTGCCGGAGACGGCCGACCGGCGGATCGCGGAGCGACCTGCGGCCGGGACGGATCCATTCGCCGGCATCTTCACGGAAGAAACCCGACCGGAGGCGATCCCCGCCGCAGGCCCGCAGACGGCCGCCGCAACCCCGGCGGAATTGCAACCCGCCGCGGCAGGTCCGGCCGTCGGGCAGCATTCTGCCGCAATTCGGCAGGCCGCGCAGGCCGCTCCTCTTCCGGCGGTTGCAATGCCCGCCCCGCAGCCCCTTACCACGGAACAGGCGATTTCGGGATTTCACGAATTCCTTAAAACCGGCCCCGCAATCGAGGCCGTGATCCGGATGAAGGACGCCGTCCTGGGGGCGCATCCCCAGCTTTCCGACGACATCTACAAGGCCATCATCGACTACCAGGGGAGCAAGCTGGAGAATCCCGCACCCGCTCAACCCGAAACTCCGATGACAGGGGGAATGGTCGCGGCGGCCGCCGGAATGCCCCCCGCGGTTTCCGCCGGGCCGGCCATGGCGCAGGCGCGGACTCAGGCCGCGATTGCGCCGGTCCCCGAGGTGCAGCCCGGGGCCTCCACCGCCACGCCGTCTCCGACGGGTCCCTTCGCGGACATCTTCACCGCCCCTGCCGCCAACGTTCA
>CAYOGU010000522.1:0-1569 GCA_964403345.1 uncultured Syntrophus sp.
CGCCGCCTCCCTCGGTTATCCCGTGGTCATCAGACCGGCCTACACCATGGGCGGCACGGGCGGCGGACTGGTTTACAACGTCGAGGAGCTCCGGGTCGTGGCCAGTCGCGGCATTTCCGCCAGCCTCGTCGGCCAGATCCTCGTCGAGGAATCGGTCCTGGGCTGGGAGGAACTGGAACTGGAAGTCGTCCGGGACGCCAAGAACCAGATGATCACCGTCTGCTTCATCGAGAACGTGGATCCCATGGGGGTCCATACGGGGGATTCCTATTGCACCGCTCCCATGCTGACCATCAGCCCCGAACTGCAGGCCCGTCTGCAGAAGCACTCCTACGACATCGTGGAGGCGATCGAGGTGATCGGCGGAACGAACATCCAGTTTGCCCACGACCCCAAGACGGACCGGGTCGTCGTGATCGAGATCAACCCCCGGACCTCCCGATCCTCTGCTTTGGCCTCCAAGGCCACGGGCTTTCCCATCGCCATGGTCTCGTCGCTCCTGGCCGGGGGGATGACCCTTGACGAAATCCCCTACTGGCGGGAGGGGACCCTGGAGAAGTACACGCCCTCCGGGGACTATGTGGTGGTGAAGTTCTCTCGGTGGGATTTCGAGAAGTTTCCGGGGGCCATCGACAAGCTGGGGACCCAGATGCGCGCCGTCGGAGAGGTGATGAGCATCGGCAAGACCTACAAGGAGGCCTTCCAGAAGGCGATCCGTTCCCTGGAGAAGGGTCGCTATGGCCTTGGGTTCGTCAAGGATTTCAATACCAGGTCCCTCGATGAGTTGATGGAGCTGCTGGCGGAGCCCTCCAGCGAACGGCAGTTCATCCTGTATGAGGCCCTCCGCAAGGGTGCGGATGTCGAGGCGCTCCATCAGAAGACCCACATCAAGGGCTGGTTTATCGGCCAGATGAAGGAATTGGTGGAACTGGAAGAGGAGATCCGCCGGTTCAAGGGGAAGCCCCTGCCGAACGACCTGCTGCAGCGGGCCAAAAAGGACGGCTTTTCAGACCGTTATCTTTCCCAGATCCTGGGCGTGGCCGAGACCGAGATCCGCCGGCAACGCACGGCCATGGGCGTCGTCGAGTGCTGGGATGCGGTCCCTGTGAGCGGCGTCGAGAAGGCAGCCTACTACTACTCTACCTACAATGCCCCCGACAGGGTGGGGGTGAGCAGCAACAGGAAGATCATGGTCCTGGGGGGAGGGCCCAACCGGATCGGGCAGGGGATCGAATTCGACTACTGCTGTGTCCACGCCGCCTTCGCCCTCAGGGACCAGGGGTACGAATCGATCATGGTCAACTGCAACCCGGAGACGGTCTCCACGGACTACGACACCTCCAACAAGCTCTACTTTGAACCCCTGACCGTGGAGGATGTCCTTTCGATCTATGAAAAGGAGAAGCCCGAGGGGGTGATCGTCCAGTTTGGGGGCCAGACGCCCCTCAACATTGCCGCTGAGCTCGCCCGGGCCGGGGTCCGGATCATCGGGACCTCTCCGGAGACGATCGACATGGCCGAGGACCGGGACCGCTTCAAGAAGATGATGGACAAGCTCGGCATCCCCAT
>CAYOGU010000523.1:0-1568 GCA_964403345.1 uncultured Syntrophus sp.
CGGCGGCTCCAGTATCCTCCCGGCCGCCTCCCCCGGAAGATGAAAAAGACACAGAAGACCACGATGAGGAGAATGAAGATCATCATCCAGGGGAATCCCCACATGCCGCCGCCCCATCCGCCGTATCCCGGTCCCATGGTGCACCCCCTTTTCAAGTTGAACCGACTATCTTCTTGCCTGTTGAATCATAACCTCAAAGGGCGCCTCTTGCCACTGCAAAAACATCCATTCGTGGAAAAGGATGGAAAAGGCTCACAAAATACCGTTCCCTTCGGGCCGCCGGCCGGAGCAGGCGAATGGAAAATATTGGTTGCATCGGGACCGCCGATCCTGCTAAGAATTCCTGCATTCGTGTTGAGTCCAAGATCCAACCGCTAAAATCGATCCATCACAAATAGACCCGGATGTTTCGCCTCCCGGTCCGAACGCTGGCAGTGGCCCTATGAACATACAGGTCATCCGCAATCTCATCTCGCAGCTCGGCATGACTCTGGGAACACTGATCATGACCGGCTTTTCCATCGTCATCTCCGTACTCACCTTCCTGCTCATCACCTGGATCTTCGGCGGCTTCAACTGGGTCGGTTTTACGGTGTCGGTCCTCGCGCCCGCGATCATCGCCCCCATCTGCTCCGTCATCCTCCTCAAGATGACGATGGCCCTCTACGAGGCCGAGGAGAAGCTCCAGACGGCCCACGACGAGCTGGAGCGGAGGGTGGCCGAGCAGACCCGGGAGCTCCGGGAGAGCAACTTGCAGCTCCGGGAGGTCATCAAGAAGCAGAAAAAGGCGGAAGAGGAACGCAACGAGATGGAGGCCCTCCTGCGCCGGGCAGAAAAGATGGAGGCGCTGGGCGTCCTGGCCGGCGGCGTCGCCCACGACCTGAACAACGTCCTGGGGGTCCTGGTGGGCTACTCGGAACTGCTCCTGATGGAGCTCCCGGAGGACAGCCCCTACCGGGAGCACATCGCGAACATCCATCAGTCCGGGCAGCGTGGGGCCGCGATCGTCCAAGACCTGCTCACGATGGGCCGCAGGGGCGTGGCGATCTCGGAGGTGGTCAACCTCAACGACATCGTTCAGATTCAGCTTCAGACGCCGGAATTCAAGAAAATCAGCGCCTCCCATGCGGAGGTCCAGTTCAAGACCGAACTGGACACGGACCTGCTCAACATCAAGGGTTCCACCGTCCATCTGGCCAAGACGGTCATGAACCTCGTCATGAACGCCCTGGAGGCGATCCCCGATCGGGGGGAGGTCCTGATCCGGACAGAGAATCGCCACCTCGACGCCGCCGCCAGGGGCTACGACGAGGTGGCGCAGGGGGATTACGTGGTCCTCCAGGTTTCGGACGACGGCCGGGGGATCTCGCCGATCGACATCGAGAAAATCTTCGAGCCCTTCTACACGCGGAAGGTGATGGGGCGAAGCGGCACGGGCCTGGGGCTGACCGTGGTCTGGGGGACCGTCAAGGACCACAAGGGGCACATCGAAGTCCAAAGCACCGAGGGCAAGGGAAGCACGTTCACGCTCCTCTTCCCGGTGACCCGCGAGCAGCAAGACGCCCCGG
>CAYOGU010000524.1:0-1557 GCA_964403345.1 uncultured Syntrophus sp.
CCTTCAGCCTGACCCGCCAGGGGATCGCGCTGGGGCTCTTCCCGCGGGTCCAGATCTTCTTTACATCGGCCGAGATCGAGGGGCAGATCTACATCCCCGTGGTGAACTGGCTGCTGATGGCCGGCTGCATGATCCTGGTCATGGGTTTCGGGACCTCGAGCGCCCTGGCCGCGGCGTACGGAATCGCCGTGACCGGTGCGATGGCCATCACCTCGACCATCTTCTATTTCGTCGCCCGCGGCTGGGGATGGAAGCGTTACCTGATCGGCCCGGTGTGCCTCGGGTTTCTCATGATCGACCTGTCCTATTTTTCGGCCAACACGCTCAAATTCGTCGACGGTGGCTATGTCCCGGTCGTCATCGCCCTTTTCCTCTTCTCCCTCATGAAAACCTGGCAGTGGGGCCGTGGACAGGTGGCCTACGCCTATGCGGACTTTCTGAAGGTCCCCATCAAGGCGTATGTGGATTTGAAGCAGCAACTCATGGACAGCCCGACGCTGAGGGTCGGATTCCTCCATCGCAGCCTGACCCAAGTAGAACGGGCGATCGTCTTTCTGACTTCGCGGCCGATCCTGTCCGTCGACGATCCCTGCCCGATCGGCCTGCGGATCTACGTCAAGCGCAACGGGGCCATCCCCAAGCACATCATCTTCCTGAACGTCGCCCAACTGAGCGTGCCGACCGTCCCCGACAAGGAATATGTCGAGGTGATCCGGCTCGGGGCGAACATCGTTTCGGTGAATGTCCACTACGGCTATATGCAAAGGCCAGACGTACCCTCAATCCTGCGTTCGCTCAAGCTTCGGGGCCTCATCAAATTGAACGAGAAGCGCTGGACGATCCAGGTCGGCGAGGAGGAGATCCTGACCGACCCGTCGCTGCCGTTCCTGCGGCGCCTGATGGTCCGGTACTTCCTGTTTATCATGCGTTTCACCAACTCGGCCGACCGCTACTTCGGCCTCCGCGAATTCGCGGGCCGCAGCAAGGCGGTCATCCCCGTCATGATCGGGCACAAGTCCTCCCGGGTGATCGTTCTCGACAATGAGCCGGAATTCCCGATGACAAAGATTTCCGAGAAGAGTCAGCAGCATCCGATGCAGGTTCATCCCTGACGAGGGACCGCAGCCCAGACTCTTTTTGCAGTCTCCAGTTGATGAAATGGGTGATATGTGCCATCATCTGAACACCCTTTTCTGAACATCCATCGCCTCAATTGAACAACTGACCGATGGACGGCCCGTATATGTCACCAACAAGCATCTGCTGGAAGAAAGGAGCGAACCCATGACGATCCATTTACCACCAAGAGAGTATGAGGGATACAAGATCCGGTTGATGCAGGATGCCGATGCCCCCGCGGTGGTCGCCCTTTACCGGGCGGTGTACGGGGACCATTTCCCGATCAAGGAGATGTACGACCCGAAGTTCATCATCCAACAGCAGGAGGCGGGGCTCATGTACCGGGTACTGGCCGAGGATGCGGGCGGCAAGGTGGTGGCCCACCACGCCATGTTCCGCCTCCCCGAAAACTACAGCGGCCTCTACGAGGGGGGACAG
>CAYOGU010000525.1:0-1557 GCA_964403345.1 uncultured Syntrophus sp.
ACCCTATACGGATCCCGGACTATATCGGGTCATCCACAAGGATCTGCCCTGCCGTTCCTGTCGGGACGACGGGAGGTGCCCCTCCCCGTCCTGTCTGGATTTGATTACCGTTGATGAGGTCCTGGCGGCTTGCAGGGATCTCCTTTGCCGAAGGACATAACCGATTGACCTTCCGACCCCCCCCTTTTTTGACCCCGAGCCAACGATCATGACGAATGTGCGGCATCTGCGGAAAGATTGATTTCACTGGTACTCCGGTTTCCGAGGATCTTCTGCGGCGGATGACCGATTCCCTGGACCACCGGGGACCGGACGATTCTGGTCTCTATCGGGCCCACCGGGAGGGCGTCGGTTTAGGCCTCGGCCACAGGAGGCTGAGCATCATCGACCTGAGCGATGCCGGCCGACAGCCCATGTCCAACGAGGAGGGGACCCTCTGGATGGTCTTCAACGGGGAGATCTACAATTTCGTCTCCCTGAGGCAGGAGCTGGAAGGGAAGGGCCATCGATTCCGATCCCGGACCGACAGCGAGGTGATCCTCCATCTCTTCGAAGAGGAGGGCCGGACCGGGATCGCCAGACTGAGCGGGATGTTTGCGGTGGCCATCTGGTCCGCAGAGACTCGGACCCTGATCTTGGCCCGAGACCCTTTGGGTATCAAACCGCTGGTCTATTTCTGGGACGGGCAGCGTTTTTGCTTTGCCTCAGAGATCAAGGCCCTCCTTGCCGAACCAGCGCTCAGCCGGGAGATCGACCTGGAGGCTCTGGATCTGTATCTCAGCCTCAATTACATCCCCGCTCCCTGGACGATCTTCAGGAAAGTGCACAAACTTCGGCCCGGGCACCTCCTGACGGTTCACGACGGCCAGATCAAGGAGGAAAAATACTGGGACATCCGTCCCTGCCTCCCCGGAGACGTTCAGGCTCTCCGCGATTTGGACGGGATGAAGACGGCCCTCTTCAAGACCCTGGAAGAGGCGGTCCGGGATCAGATGGTGGCCGATGTCCCGCTGGGGGCCTTCCTGAGCGGGGGGATCGATTCGAGCGTCATTGTGGGGCTCATGGCGCGAAACAGCCCCCGGCCTGTGAAGACCTACGCCATCGGTTACCAAGACATGCCGATGTACGACGAGAGGGCCTACGCCCGCGAGGTGGCCGCCTTCCATCGGACCGACCACCATGAGATCGTCCTGGATTCCCGGCAGATCTTGGGCCAGATCCCCGATGTCCTGGCCTCCCTGGACGAACCATTCGGCGACTCCTCCGCCGTGCCTACCTTCATGGTCTCCCGGGAGACGGCCCGGGATGTCACGGTGGCCCTCTCCGGCGACGGCGGAGACGAGCTCTTTGCGGGTTATCGGATGTACCGGGGCGAGGCGTGGTACCGCCGGTATTTCCTTATCCCGCGTCTGATCCGGAAAGGACTCCTGGAGCCGGCGCTCCTGGCCCTTCCCGACTCCCGGGACAACCCCTTTTCGGAGAGGGTCCGGCGGATCAAGAAATTCGTCCGTTCTGCCAGGGATGGCTTCGCCGAAAGGGTCTTCGCTTTGAACGAGC
>CAYOGU010000526.1:0-1536 GCA_964403345.1 uncultured Syntrophus sp.
CCGGCGGACCTGCCCTTCGGGGCGGACCGATGGACTCCGCGGTCGAAACCTCGCGGCTGACCCATCCCTTCCCGGCGGCATCCACAATGACCCGGCGGTCGCCGCAAGGAGGACACGATGGAATTCAGAGAATCCGCAAAACGCGATCTCGAAGAAACGATTTCAGAGATCGCCTCGATTCTGGGAGAAGGCTACCTTCGCTACCGACGGGGGCGTCGGCTGCCGACATCCAGCCCGGATATGGCCGGCAATGTGGTGCAAACCAAAGAATCCTAGGCGTTTACAGAGAACCTACTTGATTGTTCCGCCGATAGAAGCCTTCATTCATGCACCGGTTAACGTCGCGAGACGGCCGGAGCACAAGGTCGGTTTTAGATACTGATCATATACTCTTTGGAGGTTGCCATGAATGAAACAACGTATCAACAGGTGCAAGCCCTTTCCCGAATGACTGTCGGGGAGCTCCGGGAAAGGTATATCGATGTCTTCGGAGAGGAAACAAGATCCCACCACAAGGATTTTCTTCGTAAGCGTATCGCCTGGCGGTTGCAGGCCCTGGCCGAAGGCAGCCTATCCGAACGGGCCAGACGGAGGGCCGAGGAGATTGCCAATGACGCGGACCTTAGAATCCGCATGCTGCGGGACCCTATTAAACCGGGATTGATGGAAGTCAGGGAACGGTCGGTGAGCGGCAGGCTGCAACCGCAACGAGATTCCAGGCTGCCGCTTCCGGGAACATTGCTCGTCAGGGAGTTCCGGGGCCGGGACATCGTGGCAAAGGTGCTGGACAAGGGCTTCGAATATGACGGCAGGTGGTTCAAGTCCCTGTCCGCTGTCGCACAGGAGGCAACTGGGAGCAAGTGGAATGGCTTCCTCTTTTTCGGACTGGTGGAGCCCAAGGGACCGCAAGATCAAGACGATGAGCCGGACGGGAGGAACCAATGAGCAGGCAATACGAAAGAAACAGTACCCCCAACCACCAGTCTATGGAGAACCGGCAAGCGACCGTGCGCTGCGCCGTCTATACCCGGAAATCCACCGACGAGGGTCTCGACCAGGACTTCAACAGCCTCGACGCCCAGCGGGAATCGGCGGAGGCATACATCGCGAGCCAGCGGCACGAGGGATGGCTTTGCATCGCCGATCGGTATGACGATGGCGGATTTACCGGCGGCAACATGGAGCGGCCCGCCCTCAAAAGACTCTTCGCCGACATCGAGGCCGGTGACATCGATTGCGTGGTCGTCTACAAGGTGGACCGGCTGAGCCGCTCCCTTCTCGACTTCGCCCGTATCATGGAGCTTTTCGACAAGCATGCCGTGAGCTTCGTTTCGGTCACCCAGCAGTTCAACACCACCAGTTCCATGGGGCGGCTCACGCTAAACATCCTTCTGTCTTTCGCCCAGTTCGAGCGGGAAATCATCTCGGAGCGGACCAGGGATAAAATGGCCGCGGCCCGGAAGAAGGGCAAGTGGGTCGGAGGCATGCCGGTCCTCGGCTATGACCTGGATCGTAAGGGAGGACGGCTGGTCGTTA
>CAYOGU010000527.1:0-1535 GCA_964403345.1 uncultured Syntrophus sp.
CGCTCGTCCATGAGGAAAACAAGACCGGAAACGTCCTGCTCCAGGCGGAGATCCGGACCGGAGAAGCCCTCGAGGAACTGGAGGCCTGTCCGGTCCTCCTCGAGGAGACCTTCGAGGTCCCCGTCGTCGCCCATGCTTTCCTGGAGACGGAAAACGGCGTCGGGAAACTGGAAGCCGACGGAAGGATCACGCTGACCGTCTCCACCCAGGCCCCCTTTCGGGACCGGTGGGAGGTGGGCCACGCCCTCGGTCTGTCCATGGACAGGATCCACGTCGTCGGCCCCTACCTGGGCGGGGCCTTCGGGGGGAAGGACGGCGCCACAGTCCAGTGTCTCCTTGCGCTGGCGGCCCTCCATGCCGGGGGCCGGCCGGTCAAGATGGTCTGGGACCGCGAGGAAAACCTGCTCGCCGGATACAAGCGCCACGCCGCGCGCCTCCATTACCGCCTCGGCGCCGACGCCGACGGGACGCTCCGCGCCCTCCACTGCCGCCTCCATTACGACACCGGGGCCTACGCCCACCTGGGCGGGGAGGTGATGGCCCTGGGGATGGAGCACGCCGCAGGCCCCTATCGGATCCCCCACACCCTGATCGAGGGCTGGTGCCTCTACACGAACCATCCCGTCGCCGGCGCCATGCGGGGCTTCGGTGTGGCGCAGGTGAGCTTCGCCTTCGAGCGGATGATGGACCTGCTCGCCGCGAGACTGGGGCGGGACCCCCTGGCCCTTCGCCTGCAGAACGCCCTCAGGCAGGGGGACACGAACGGCGCCGGGGTAAAGATGACCCAGACCACGGGAATCGCAGCCTGCCTCAGGGCCATTCAAAGGCATCCCCTCTGGCGTGGCCGCAAAAAATGGATCTCCGCCGCGGGCCCCTTCAAGAAGCGGGGCGTCGGCCTGGCGGCCGTCTCCAATGCCATGGGTTACGGCCGGGGGCTACCCGACTCGGCGATCGCCAAGATCGAACTCACGAAGGATGGCCGGATTCGCCTCTACTCGGGCGTCTCCGACATGGGGCAGGGAAACACCACGGCCTTCCTCCAGATCGCCGGCCAGATCCTCCGGCAGGAGGAGACCGCCTTCGAGGTCGTCCAGCCGGACACGGACCGGACCCTTCCCTCGGGCTCCGCTTCGGCCAGCCGGACGACCTACACCTACGGAAACGCGCTGATCAAGGCTTGCGGGGAACTCCGGCGGCGGATCGTGGGCCGGGCAGCCATGGGCCTCCTGGTGGACACCCTGGAGGAACTGGAGCTCGTCCCCGGAAAGGTCCGCCATCCCGCCACGGGGCGGGAGCTCCCCATCGCGGCCCTTGCGG
Source organism: uncultured Syntrophus sp. (assembly GCA_964403345.1). Classification (GTDB taxonomy): domain Bacteria; phylum Desulfobacterota; class Syntrophia; order Syntrophales; family UBA5619; genus JAKAFS01. Next base: position 1,318 of record CAYOGU010000527.1, read on the forward strand.
CGACGATGACGGAACCGGAGCGGATCTGCATCAGCCAGTTCCTCATGCCGGTGGTCAAGGAACGTCCCGATACGGGCAAGGCCTTCGTCATCGGCTTCCCCCATCTGCTCTTCTCTTACGCCGCCCATCTGGCCTGCGTGGAGGTGGACGAATTGACAGGGGCTGTCAGCATCTGCGCCTATCTGTCGGCGACGGAAGCCGGTCGGATCCTCAACCCC
>CAYOGU010000528.1:0-1505 GCA_964403345.1 uncultured Syntrophus sp.
TATTTTCTGGTGATGGTTCCTTCCCAGGTGCTGATGGTTTTTTCCTGTTTGTCCTCTTCGGAGAACCAGCGGGAGGTGACGCACTTGGCCTCGGTGTAGAAGGCCACGCCGTCACGACCCATCACGTGAAGGTCCCCGAAGAAGGAATCCTTGTGGCCGGCAAAGGGGAAGTAGGAAACCGGCACGGGAATCCCGACGTTCACCCCCACCATCCCCCCGTGGGTCCGGCGCACGAACTCCCGGGCGTAGTGGCCGTTCTGCGTGAAGATGCAGGACCCGTTGGCGAACCGGCTCGCGTTCATGATCGCCAGCCCCTCCTCGAAGTCCTTCACCCGCTTGATCGAGGTCACCGGCCCGAAGATCTCGCAGTCGCCGACCTGCATGCCCGGCTTCACATGGTCGAAGATCGTCGGACCCACGAAGTGCCCGTTCTCGAAGCCGGGGACCACGATGTCGCGGCCGTCCAGGATCAGCTCGGCCCCCTCCTTAACCCCCTTGTTGATCCAGTCGATGACGGACTGCTTGTGCTCGGCCGAAACCACAGGGCCCAGCTCCGTCTTGGGATCGTAGGCGCAACCCACCTTCCGCGCCTTGGCAAACTTCACCAGATAACCGATGAATTCGTCGGCGCAGGCCTCCTCCACGCAGAGGACCGGAAGGGCCATGCAGCGCATCCCCGCGCACCCGAAGGTCGAGTTGATGATCCCCAGGGCGGAGCGCTCCAGGGCGGCATCCCGCAGCACCAGGCCGTGGTTCTTCGCCTCGCAGAGCGCCTGGACACGCTTGCCGTGCGCCGCCGCCGTCGAGTAGATGTGCAGACCCACAGAGGTGGACCCGACGTAGGAAATCCCCCGGATGTCGGGATGCTTCAGGAGAAGCTCCGCCTCCACGCGGCTGCAGGTGACCAGGTTGACGACCCCCTTGGGCAGGCCGGCTTCGATCAGAAGTTCCAATACCCTCATCGAGGTCATGGGGGTGAGACTCGCCGACTTCAAAACAAAGGTGTTGCCCAAAGTGATGCACAGGGGGATCATCCAGCCGAAGGGAATCATGGCGGGGAAGTTGAAGGGAACGATCCCGGCGAAGACGCCGACGGGCTCCCGGTACATCACCGTGTCGTGGCCCGTCGAAACGTTCATCAGGGCGTCCCCCTGCATCAGGATCGGGGCCCCGCAGGCCATCTCGACCACCTCCATCGCCTTGATCACGTCGCCGCGGGCCTCCTCGACGTTCTTGCCCAACTCCGTCGAAACCGACAGGGCCAGCTCGTCCAGGTGGGCCTCCAGCAGGGCCCGGAACCGGAACATGACCGCCGCACGGCTCTGAACCGGCGTCGACGACCAGCCCGGAAAGGCCGCCTTGGCCGCCGCCACCGCACTGTTTACCTCCTCCACCGTGCAGCAGGGCGCCTCCGCAATCACCTCGCCGGTGCTCGAATCCGTTACCCCCATGTAAGGCTTCTGCGTCTTCGACTCGCGCCACTCATTGTCCACACAGTACTTCAA